>JALRAI010000037.1 GCA_023258055.1 Flavobacteriaceae bacterium
CAGCGCCCTTGGTCAGGAGCACCGGGTGAATTTGCTTATGATAATGGAAATAGTTTTATGCTTGACTATGATTCGGGAAGCGAGTTAAAATACTCAGTAGACATTAACGGACGACTTTCAGAGCGCTGGGATTTTAGCCTGGAAACCTCGATAGTTGATAATCGACCTGCCAATATCGCAGAGCCATGGAATGTCCCCAAATTAAGTGTTGGGGGGTCTGGAACTTATCATTTTAGCGAGCAATTATTGCTCACAGGAAGGTTCATCAGCTATGGTTCTCGGATGGATCAGAGCCTTGTAGCCGATCAGCTAATCGCTCAAAAGGTGGATGGGTTTTTTGATGCTCAGTTGCACCTGCATTACGCCATGACTAAAAATTTTAGTGCCTCGATCTCGGGAATTAACTTGTTGAATCAGAATAAGGGTCTCTGGGTGAATTACCCAGTACAAGGCCTGCGTGTCAATCTTGGACTTCAATATAACTTTAAGGCTTTTTAAACGCAACCTTTTCGGCTGTAGTACGTCTAAAGGATGACTTAAAAAGAGATTCGTTAAGTTTAGGGTTTAATGATAAAGCACTTCATGAAAATGGGGTGCTTTTTTTATCTTTAGGGCAAATAAATAATCTCCTTTTTTCTATAATAAATCAATGTCTATGAGGTTTTTAGGAATGTTGTTCTTTACGTCGCTTTTGATTATTAGTTGTCAAAAGCAAACGGTTGATTTAGTTGTTTTTAATGCCCAGCTAATCACGCTAGATGATCAGCGTCCTGAGGCTCAGGCCATGGCAATAAATCAGGGAAAGGTCCTTTTTACGGGAACCAATGACGAGGTTTTTGATTTATTTGACTCTAAAAATATTTTGGACGTCCAGGAAAAAACAGTTATGCCGGGTATTATTGATGCTCATGCGCATTTTTACCAATTAGGACTAGGGCTTCAAGAGGCTGATTTAAGAGGGACAGAGTCCAAACAAGAGGTGATCCAAAGAATCAGGGAATTCTCCCCCTATAAAACCGCTGACTTTATCGTAGCACGCGGTTGGGATCAAAACGACTGGGAGGATCAGTCTTACCCCACAAAGGAAGATTTGGACGCCGTTTTCCCGGATGTGCCAGTGGCCTTGCAGCGCGTTGATGGTCATGCCCTTTGGGTAAATTCAAAAGCCCTGCTTTTAGCTGGAATTGACAAAGCCGGTCCTGTTCCTGGGGGTATGATCATGGGCGATGCCCAAGGGAAGCCTAACGGCATTTTGGTGGATGCCCCTTGCGACAAAGTCCTTGAAATGATTCCTGAACCAAGCGTTGAAATTTCTGCGCGCGCCTTGCAGAGCGCACAAGATTATTGCTTTTCGATGGGGCTTACCGGGGTTCATGATGCTGGATTGAGAAAACCAATAATTGAACTTATCGATAGTCTGCAACAATCCGATATACTGAGGATCAAGCTTGATGCTATGGTTTCTAATATCGAACCAGATGTGAGTTACTATTTGGCCAAAGGGCCTACAATCAAGCATCGACTCAGGGTAGGTGGGATAAAAGTTTATGCCGATGGTGCCTTGGGTTCTCGTGGCGCGGCTTTACGTGCCCCCTACAGCGATGAACCAGGTCACTTTGGGGCTATCATTACGCCTATGGATCAGTTGAGGGCTTTGGCTGATCGCGCACTCTTGGCAGGTTTTCAGGTCAATACTCATGCTATAGGCGACTCAGCTAATGTGTCGGTGCTTGGCGTTTATCAAGAAGCTTTAGCAACGCACATTATGGCCCAAAAAGAAGAGGTTCGCTGGCGTATAGAGCACGCTCAAGTCGTGCCGCCTGATTATTTCGGAGCGTTCTCAAAAAACATTATTCCCTCGGTGCAACCCACACATGCCACCAGCGATATGTATTGGGTTGAAGAACGACTGGGGGCGCAACGCATGCCAGGAGCCTATGCCTATAATTCGCTACTGAGTCAGGCGGGTTTGCTGGCCTTAGGTACAGATTTTCCCGTAGAATATGTAAATCCTATGCTTACTTTGTCTGCTGCTGTCTATCGAAGAGACCCCTCAGGTTATCCTGAATCCGGCTTTTATCCTGATGAAGCAATCACCCGAGAACAAGCCCTTAAGGGAATGACTCTTTGGGCTGCTTATGCCAATTTTAGTGAAAACCAAAGGGGGAGTCTAACCCCGGGAAAGGATGCGGATTTTATTGTGCTGGATCGGAACCCTCTCGAATGCCCTGATCACGAGCTTTCAAAGATTAAGGTTTTAAATACTTTTGTCGACGGACAACAAGTCTATGCCCAGCCTTTCTGACTAGAGCGCTCCTTTGGCTTGTAAATCTTGGAGACACTGAATCTCTAGCTGAGGTACAGCACGTAACTGAGTCCATTTGCTCAGCATCTGACGGCCAACCCCGGTGGCGTCGTAGTACATAAGGCAGTCTTCATGCACACAATGTTTGTTGCTGTCTGGATCCTCGTGAACTTGATGAATATCATCATTTTGAATATTGACCAATCCCATTAAATGGCCCATTTCGTGATTTAGGGTGGTTTGTTCCAAGATGGGCAGAACTTCGGGTTCTGTCTGGGTTATGAATTCCAGTGTTTTTTGATAGATCACAATGGAGGTGTTCCGATATGCCGTTCCTAAGGTTACGGAATTATTTGTGTCGCTTTCCGAGGCTCCATTAGAGAAAAATACATAGACCGCAAGATTATCCCCCTCGGTATAAACACTGCGATTAGCATCTTCGATAGAACGAATTTCCTCAATCGAAAATGGTGCGCCACCTTGGTCTGCGATAACACGTTCTATAAATTGCACCCCACCGGGTTTATTGACAAGACCTTGGATAAAATTTTTAAATCCCAGTATGCTCGAGGCTTCCGGTCTAAATGAATTTGTGTAAACAAGTTCTATGGTTAACGAGTTGAAATCATCGGAACTGAGGATATCCGAGGCAGAAGTGCCCAAAGGTCGATTATTCTCAATGTTGGGGTCTGATGGTGTTGTCGTGTCATCACTACTACAGCTGTGTACCATCATCGTGAGAAAAATAATAAGAGATATTGTCCCGAAATAGCGCATTGAGTGATTTTTTGGTAACTTAGGCAAACTTAGTTTAATTGTAAAGATTAGAAAAATGCGGGCTTTTATTTTAACGCTATTTTGTGTCTGTCCTATGCTTTCTTGGGGACAATCGGATGATTTTCACCGTGAAATTATGGATATGATGACCCTTAAGGGTGATGAAGTTACCGCTAGTATGCTTTATCACGATGTATTCCCTAAACTCAAGCGCAATTTTAGCAATAAGCAAATAGATCCTGAGGTATGGCAGACACTTCGCGCAGACGAAGCCGATCGAGTCAGTGATTTTGTGGTGCAAGGGGCCTTTGCATACCGTAAATTTCTGAGTCGTGAAGAGGTGGCCGGGCTAAGCGATTTTTTTGCCAGTGGTCCTGGACAGAAATATGTTTCAGATCAAGGATTGACTCGACTTGAGCAAAAAGAGGTCGATCAGTTTTTTAAATCTCCGATTGGCCAAAAATTCAAACAAAACAGCGATTCAATCGCGCTCGCTTTGGATCAAATTAAAAAAGATTGGTCACAAGATTTATTTAAGAAAAAAATGCGCGAACTCATCAAAGGCGGACATTTAAAGAATAAAGAATGATCGATCTGAGTTGTGTCTCCGGTCCTACTCCAGAAACGGTTAAAGACCTAGATCTTTCATTTTATTTAAAGGGTTTGAGTTCAGCCAAATAGTCATGATGATTTCCTTGGAGAATTATTTCAAAAGACCAGCCGTGTGACTCGGCTAGAGCGGCAAATAGATTTTGATCGATAAACAACCACGGAAATTTTTCACTAAGCTGCTTTTTATAGCGCAACCTGAATTCAAGCGCCCCATAGTAGCGATCCGCGGGCACGATAATCCCACCGTTATCCACTACATCGTACATATATTTTAAATCGCTGGAGTCGATCAGTACTGAGCCTTCGGGGCTAAGTAGTGTTCTGAGGTGGTTTAGGTATACAGAAATCCGCTCGAGTGATTCAAAAATACCAGTTCCATTCATCAGCATTAAAATGGTGTCAAAATTCCCAATGCTGTAATTCAATAATGCGCTGTGTGTTACTTTTTTCACCCCCCGAGCCATAGCAACTTGGATTGCGCCAAGGGAGTGATCAATGGCCCAAAGGTTCTTCCCTTGATTTTGAAGATATAGACTATGGCTTCCAGCGCCGCAGCCTACATCTAATATCTTGCCTTGAGCCATTTTAAGGGCTCGTTGCTCAATTTCTGGCATTTGATCAAATTCGCGAAACAAATACTCCAGGGGATATTCATCCCAATGACTTATGGTGGTTTCACTATAGAGTTTAGCAGTATCTTTTTCGAAATAAAATTGATTCAGCGCTCGACCAAAAAGGTCTTGATTTGCATTCATTATTGTTTAGATTTGTAATCAAGCAAGAGTTTATGGAGGATCGCATAAAGGCACTACCCGCACTGGCCAAAGATAAGGAGAACGCGCACAAAAAGTTTTTTAGCCTTCTTAGAAAAAAGCCGCCTAAACAACTTGACCGTATAATGCAAGATTTGCACCAGCGCGAATTTGAAAAAACTGACTGTCTTTTATGTGCCAATTGCTGTAAAACTACGGGACCTTTGTTTACTGATAAAGATATCGTGCGCATTGCCAAATATTTGCGCATGAAACCGCAGGCTTTTACAAACCAATACTTGCGCATTGATGAAGACCAGGACTGGGTATTACAACAGCTTCCCTGTATTTTTCTCGGGGCAGATAATCGGTGTTCCATTTATGATGTGCGCCCCAAAGCATGTCGTGAGTTTCCCCACACAGACCGAAAAAAATTCCAGCAGATTACAAAATTAACTTTAAAGAATGTGGCTATTTGTCCGGCAACCTTCAATATCGTAGAGGCCTTGCGCAGCACTTTGGACTCAAAAGACGTCGGCTAAACTTTGGCCTTTAATCTGAATACAACAGATATTTGGCTCTTAGTTTTTTAAAATCTTGAATTTCTTTTTCCCAACCCGCTCGAATTGTTTCAGGTGATAAGCCATTTAGGATGTCTTTTTTTAATTGGTCTGTTCCGGCCAGCTTTTCGAAAAAATCATTAAAAAAATCCTCAGTCTCTGCACCAGGCCGTGCAGATATAGCTTTATAAGTCTCTATAAGCCACTCTAATTCAATGTAATTTGGAGGACTGATTGATCCTAAATCAAGTCCTTGACAAGGCTCGCCTTCGAATTTGGGATATTGTGCTCCAGGACCTGATTTGGGTTGGAAATTGAAGGGATACTCCCTCGGATCAAGACCAGGTGCGCCAAAGAGTTCAAAGGGTCGATTCGTACCACGTCCCGCGCTTATTATGGTACCTTCAAATAAACACAGGCTCGGGTATAAAGCAATCGCTTGATCACTGCGTAAATTAGGCGATGGAGGTATCGGCAAAGAATAAGGTGTTTTGTGGCTGTAATGTTCCACGGGGATAACCATTAAATTAGCCTGAATGCCATTGCTTAGCCAATGTTCCCCATTGATCATTTGGGCGTATTCTCCTATGGTCATACCATAGACTATGGGGACGGGGTGCATGCCGACAAAGCTGCTGAAAGATTTTTTTAACACAGGACCGTCGATGTAGTGGGCATTAGGATTCGGGCGGTCCAGGACAATTAGGGGTATGTTTTGCTCTGCACAGGCCTCCATGACATAGTGCAGTGTGGAGATATAAGTGTAGAAACGTGCCCCCACATCTTGAATATCGAAGACCATTAATTCTATATCCCTTAAATCCTCAGCAAGTGGTTTTTTGCGTTTTCCGTAAAGTGAAATTACCGGAAGTCCTGTTTTTTTATCTACCCCATTATCAATGTGCGCGCCAGCATCGGCTGTTCCTCTGAATCCATGTTCTGGGGCGAATACTTTTTTGAGTTCTATCCCGTGTAGCTGAAGGGAATCGGCCAGATGGGTAAACTGCTGATCAGTACCCACTTTACTGATAATTACCGAGGTTTGATTCGCGACCAATCCAACTTTCTTGCCCTGAAGTAAAGGGAGGTAATGCGCTGTGTTTTGGGCCGCAGCGCGCGGTTCATTATGGAGCGCATCTTTTTGGGCTTGGCATGAAAAAGGCGACATCAGACCCAAAACAAGCACAAATTTTAATGTATTTTTGAGCCAAGCATGCCAAATCATCACACGTGAATTTTGAATGGTTTACAGTTCGTCGGATCCTTTCCTCACAGAAACATAAAGGTAGTGTTTCGGCGCCAATAATTAAAATTGCCATAGCCGCCATAGCCGCGGGTATGACTTTGATGATTTTATCGGTTGCTACAGGGGTTGGTCTTCAACAAAAGATCCGTCAAAAGGTGGAATCTTTTAACGGATCTGTAACACTGATCAACCTAGAAAATCAAGGCCAAATAGAGGATTTAGTACCCTGGCAATACACACCGGAAATT
Organism: Flavobacteriaceae bacterium; assembly: GCA_023258055.1. GTDB lineage: Bacteria > Bacteroidota > Bacteroidia > Flavobacteriales > Flavobacteriaceae > BACL21. The sequence continues at coordinate 6,501 of JALRAI010000037.1, forward strand.
CGTGAGCAGTTATCTCAGGTCAGTGGAGTCGATTACATGCAGGCTACAGCGCATAAACCAGCCCTGATCCTTACAGAAAATGATTTTGAAGGTATTGTTTTAAAAGGGGTTGGTGCGGATTACAATTGGGAGGGGCTCTCAGAGTTTTTAATTCAAGGGCGTTGGATAGACACCGAGTCTAGTCTTAACAATGAGGTTGTTGTTTCAAAAACCATTGCTCAGCGATTAGGGCTGAGCCTTGAGCACCAATTCAATACTTATTTTTTAAATCAAAATGATGCGAGCTCTGAAACCATGAGCCCGAAAACAAGGGCGCGTGGATTCAAGGTTGTCGGTATTTACGACAGCGGTTTTGACGATTTTGACCGTCAAATAGTGTTTGTCGACATCAGACATATTCAAAGTCTTAATCGTTGGTCCACCGATGAGATCGGTCGTCTCGAGGTCTTTGGACAAGCGGGGGCAGATTTGGATGTACTCACGCGCACCCTTTATGATTTGGCTCCGGTCACTGTAGATGCCGTGAGCATGTATACTTCGTTTTTCAATATTTTCGAGTGGCTTTCACTGTTTGATTTTAATATCTATTTAATAATCATCATCATGATTGTTGTCTCTACCATTAACATGGTGACCGCTTTGATTGTTTTAATCCTAGAGCGCACGCGAATGATCGGCATTTTTCAATCTATGGGCGCGGGTAATTGGCGGATCCAAAAAATGTTTTTACTGCAGGCCGCTTATATTGTTTTACTTGGCCTATTTTGGGGCAATCTATTGGGGCTTGGTATGGTATGGGCACAAGACAGCTGGCAGTTGATTCAATTAGACCCTCAAACCTACTATGTGCGCAGCGCCCCTGTGCATTTGCCTTTTATTTCTTGGGTGTTACTGAACTTGGGTACTTTTGTAATTTGCCTTTTATTTTTATTAATTCCTTCATATTTGGTAGCGAAAATTAGCCCAGTGCGTGCTTTGCGCTTCGATGGATAAATACACAAGGGGTTCCAACTGTGTTTTGTACTTTTGTCACAATCTTTTGAGTTTGCACTTTAATGAATTACGCAAAGAACATTTTAGAAACCATAGGGAACACCCCCATGGTAAAAATCAACAAGCTTACCGAATCTTTGCCTTGTTTGGTCTTGGCCAAATACGAAACCTTCAATCCTGGAAATTCGGTCAAAGACCGGATGGCCTTGAAAATGATTGAAGATGCAGAAGCGGATGGGCGATTGAAACCCGGCGGTACAATAGTCGAGGGAACTAGTGGCAATACAGGAATGGGTTTAGCTTTGGCAGCCATTGTCAAAGGCTATAAAATGATTTGCGTGACCACAGACAAACAAAGTCAAGAAAAGATTGACATATTGCGCGCTGTCGGCAGCGAGGTTTATGTTTGTCCTACAGATGTCGCGCCTGAAGATTCACGTTCCTACTACAGTACCGCAAAACGATTAGGAGATGAGACGCCTAATTCATGGTATGTAAATCAATACGATAACCCCAGTAATGCCCAGGCTCATTATGAAAGTACTGGACCTGAAATTTGGGAACAGACTGATGGGAAAATTACCCATTTTGTGGTTGGTGTAGGCACTGGTGGAACCATAAGTGGTGTGGGTCGTTTCCTAAAAGAAAAAAACCCCAACATCAAGGTGTGGGGGATTGACACTTATGGCAGTGTGTTTAAAAAGTATCACGAAACAGGCATTTTTGATCCTGACGAAATTTACCCTTATGTTACCGAAGGAATCGGGGAGGATATACTTCCGGCCAATGTCGATTTCAAGATTATCGATGGTTTTACAAAAGTGACCGATAAAGACGCGGCGATATACACTCAAAAGCTCGCAAAGGAAGAGGGGATGTTTGTAGGGAATTCTGCTGGTGCAGCCATAAAAGGGGTTTTGCAGCTGTCTGAACATTTCGCCAAAGAGGATGTCGTCGTGGTACTCTTTCACGATCATGGGAGTCGTTATGTCGGTAAAATGTACAATCCCCAGTGGATGGAAAAAATGGGTTATACAGAATAAGGCTAAAAATTAATCCATAGGTATGTTAAGTCACCTCAGACATTATTTGGAAAGACATGGATTTTATGTGAGTGCACGTCTGGCGGATCGACTAGGCATGCGGGCAAAAACAGTGCGGCTTTCATTTATCTATGTTACTTTCGCTACCCTCGGGATTGGATTTGCGCTTTATTTGATTTTGGCCTTTTGGATAAAGATTAAAGATCTTATCTTCACAAAAAGAAGTTCTGTCTTCGATCTATGAGGCAATTCAAAAGTTCAAAAATACAGACGGCAATCATTGGGTTTTTACTCATTTTTGTCGGGGGGGTGCTCGGGTTTAAAGCATTTTATGAATACACCTGGGTGGACGCCTTGTACATGACCGTAATCACCATTACTACGGTTGGATTCGGCGAAGTACACCCCATGAGTGCTTCGGAAAAAATATACACCTCGGTCCTTATTGTATCGAGTATTTTTATTGTTGGATATTCCATCAAGGTAGTGTCAGAATATTTATTGAGTCAAACCAATATCGGAAACTTAAGACCTAAAAAAGTGCAAGAAAAAATCGATAAACTATCCGGACATGTCATCGTTTGTGGCTATGGTCGCAACGGAATGCAAGCGACCCAAAAACTCGAGGCCTACAACAAATCATTTGTGGTGATCGAGCACAATGAAGAAATTGTCGAGCGCCTTTACGACAATAATCAACTGGTTATTTTTGGCAATGCCAATGACGATGAAGTCTTGTTAAAGGCGGGGATTGAGCGCGCTTCTTCTTTGATCAGCGCTCTGCCTAGTGACGCTGATAATTTATTTGTGGTTTTGTCTGCGCGACAGATTAACAAAGATTTAAAGATTATTTCGCGTGCCACAGAGGAGACGTCTTATAAAAAATTGAAACTCGCTGGAGCGGACAATGTTATTTTACCGGATAAAATTGGGGGGGATCATATGGCCTCATTAGTGGTTGTGCCTGATTTAGTAGAATTTTTGGACAATCTAACCGTCTCGGGAGACCAGGACAGTTATTACGTGGAGCAAGTGCCCTTTGATAAGGTTTGTCCCGATGGGCGAGCACAACAAATAAGAGAACTCGATCTGCGCAAGAAAACGGGTTGTTCAATAATCGGATATAAATCCAGGTCAGGAGAATATATCGTCAATCCAGAGGCTGATTTGATACTCGAACCCGGTTCTAAACTCATCTTAATCGGTCGTCCGGATCAAATCGAAAATCTCAAGCAACATTACCGGGTTTAAAATTCTAATTATCTGAGTCAAAAATTTGTTAGGCCCTTAATTTTTTGCCATCTTGCTGTTTCTTAAAACATAACCAACAGCACGATATGAAACTTTTCCTCACGGCATTATTTAGTTTTTTGATTCCCTCAGTGATGCGCGCTCAAGAAGCGGCAGAGTTAGGGTTGGATAAGCAAATTGATCAGGCCTTTAAACCGGTATCTGATTTTTTCAGCGCCTTAATTTTCTTCGAAATTGCAGGAACACCTTTTGTTCTGATCTTATTGGTCTTTAGTGCCGCCTTTTTTACGCTTTATTTTGGATTTCCCAACATCCGTTATTTTGGCAAGGCCATCAATACGGTCCGTGGAAAATATGACGAAATCGAGCATAGTGCTGATGAGCCTGACCACATTACTACCCAGGATGATGAAAAGGATGAAGGGGAAGTGAGCCATTTTCAAGCGCTTGCTACGGCCGTTTCTGGAACGGTGGGTAATGGAAATATTGCCGGTGTGGCTTTGGCTATTGCTCTGGGTGGTCCCGGGGCAATGTTTTGGATGATTATTTGTGGTTTGCTGGGTATGTCTACAAAATTCGTGGAATGTACCCTTGGGGTGCACTATCGGGATGTGGGTGAAGATGGCACCGTCTATGGCGGACCTATGTATTATCTTACAAAAGGCCTGAAGGAACGTGGATGGGCTACGCTAGGTAAAGTATCCGCTGTATTATTTGCGATCTTCTGTATCGGGGGCTCTTTTGGTGGGGGTAATGCTGCTCAAAGTAATCAAGCGACAATTGTGATCAAAGAATTATTGGGTCTTGAGAGCACAGGTGCTGGGTTTTGGATTGGGGTAGTGATTGCCTTTTTTGTGGGTATTGTGATTATTGGTGGTATCAAACGTATTGCCTCGGTTACCGAAAAGGTGGTTCCATTTATGGCACTACTTTATATCTTATGTTGCTTGTATATCATCGGCGCTAACTTTAGTTTGGTTGATGATGCCATTGGATTGATTATATCTGAAGCCTTTAACCCACAGGCCATAGGTGTTGGGGGTGTTATTGGTGTACTTTTGGTTGGTTTCCGCCGGGCAGCATTCTCTAACGAGGCAGGGGCAGGTTCAGCCTCTATTGCCCACTCAGCTGTTCGTACCAAATACTCGGCTAGCGAAGGACTCGTGGCCTTACTTGAGCCATTTATCGATACGGTTGTGATTTGTACTATGACCGCACTAGTTATCATTATCTTCAACTTTGAGGGTTACTTTGTTTACGGTGGAGATGGATCTGGGTCCGTTATGATAGAGGGGGTTTCCTATGAAGGGGCAGGAATAACCTCTAAGGCTTTTGCGCGGTACATTCCTTTTTCTCATATTTTCTTGACCATTGCCGTAGTTTTATTTGCCGTTTCTACCATGATTTCTTGGTCTTATTATGGCCTTCAATCCTGGAAATTTCTCTTCGGTCGCGGAAAGAAAGCAGATTTAGCTTACAAGTTCTTGTTTCTTGGATTTATCATCATTGGGGCCGCTGCCTCAATGGATTCTATTTGGGCCTTTTCTGACGCCATGATTTTTGCCATGGTATTCCCTAATATGCTCGGACTGTACTTCTTGTTTCCTGTGGTTAAAGAGCAGCTCAAACGATTTATGGTCGCAATAAAAGACGCATAACTCGCGTTAAAACAAGACTCCCCGATCGAATAAAACGACATGGGGATTTTTTTCTCACAATTTAGCCGTTGGCGCTTGACTAAAGTCGAGCGCCGCGGTTTTTTTATGCTTTTTACCTTTTTGATTATTGCCGTAATCTTAGAGTCCAGGCCAAAGGCTAAAATTTCAGGTTCGGTATCCTTAAGCTCAGCTGAGGTGAAGACTTGGCTGCTGGCACGTGATTCAGTACTGCGAGAGCAAACCCAAAGACGCGTGCAAATTTTTCCGTTTAATCCAAATTTTATTTCGCCCGCCAAGGCTGATCGTTTGGAACTATCAGCGGCCGAATTCAAACGCTTGAATGAATATCGAAAAAAGGGAAACTGGATTAATTCGTCTAAAGACTTTCAACGCATTACTGGGGTTTCTAACTCTTGGATGGCGCAATATTCTGACTTGTTTAAATTCCCCGAGTTTTTAAAGTCCCGTCCGGAGTGGAAAATTCAGTCTGTTGAAAAAATAAGCTTTGGTCAGGCTACCCCCCAAGACCTAACAAAAATTAAAGGTATTGGGCCGGTTATTGCTGAACGCATCATTCGTGCGCGTGACAAATGGGGTGGTATTGGTAGTGCTCAGGAACTCATGATGATCTATGGTATGACACCCTCCCTAAAAGAAGCCCTGTTGCGAAATTTTTTGCTGGACAAAAAATCGGTAAGCCCACGAAACATAAACACACTTTTTCCTTCTGATTTGTCGGAGATACCCGGTATTAATTTTGATTTAGCCAAAGATATTTGGGCGTTTGTAAGGCTGAGACAAGGGCTTAACGATCTCGAGGAATTGCAATTGCTCGACGAAATACCTCCGCGGTTATTTGAGGTAATTAAGTTATATTTGTATGCTATGAAAAATGAACCGAAGGAGCCTTAATGTTCCTTAGGGGTTAAATTGTCTTTGATGAATCAATCCTATTTTACCGAAGAGCATGAGGCTTTTCGAGCGTCTTTTCGCGCATTTCTAAACAAGGAAGTTGTTCCACACATTGATCAGTGGGAAAAGGAAGGAACAATAGAACGCTTTATTTGGCAAAAATTTGCCGATATGGGCTATCTCGGATTGTCCTATCCCGAAGAATATGGAGGCCTGGGTTTGGATTTTTTCTACACAGTAATCTTTTTGGAAGAATTACAACGCATCAATAGTGGCGGTTTTGCGGCGGCCATCTGGGCTCATGTCTATTTAGCCATGACCCACCTGAATGCCGAGGGCAATGAGGGGCAAAAGATGAATTACCTCGCCCCAAGTGTCAGTGGTGAGAAAATCGGCGCGCTTTGCATTACCGAGCCCTTTGGTGGCAGTGATGTGGGCGGTATGCGCACAACGGCGGTCCTAGAAGGGGATTATTACACCATTAATGGTTCCAAAACTTTCATTACCAATGGAGTTTACAGTGATTATTTAATTGTTGCCGCAAAGACCAGTCCTGAAAAAGGAAACAAAGGGATAAGTCTTTTTATCTTGGACAGAAGCATGGAAGGGATTTCTGCGACAAAACTTGACAAACTAGGATGGCGTGCCTCCGATACAGCTGAATTGGCTTTTGATGGGGTAATGGTGCACAAAGATCAAATGCTGGGCGAGGTGGATCAGGGCTTTGGTTATATCATGCAGCATTTTGCCTCCGAGCGGCTTATTATGGGCATTAACGCTCATGCTAGAAGTGAGTGGGCCTTGGAGTATGCTATCGGCTATATGAAAGAGCGTACGGCTTTTGGAAAGAGCATTTCAGAATTTCAAGCCCTTCGTCATCGATTGGCAGAACTCGCCACAGAAGTGACCGTTTGTAAAACTTTTAATTACGCTGTAGCGGCGGCTTTGGACCGTGGCGAATACGTCGTGAAGGAAGCCACCATGTCCAAATTAATGTCAACCAAAATATCAGATAAGGTGGCTTATGAATGCCTTCAGTTTTTAGGTGGCTATGGTTATATGGAAGAGTATCCTTTGGCCAGACATTTCCGCGACAGTAGACTCGGACCAATCGGGGGAGGAACCTCTGAGATTCTCAGGGAAATCATTGCCAAGATGGTTGTCGATGGGAAGTCCTACAAGCCAGTGACTTAAATTGGCAGGAAAACTAATTTTTATTTGGTAAAAAATTTTATATTTGCCGTCCTAAAGAGAGGAGGTGATGACACTATGTTAATTATACCAGTAAAAGACGGAGAAAATATCGACAGAGCCCTAAAGCGTTTCAAGCGTAAGTTTGACAAAACAGGGACCATGCGTCAATTGCGTTCAAGACAGCAATTTACCAAGCCTTCTGTCAAAAGACGTGCTCAAGTTCAAAAGGCACAGTACATTCAGCATTTGCGTGATCAAGAAGAAATCTAGGTCTAAGCACATATAATTGCAGAAAATCCGCCGATTTATCGGCGGATTTTTTTTCTCATTTTTTGTACATTCACTTCAGTCAATTCAGATGATGTATTAGGTGGATTTTCAGAATTTTATCGATTATTTGTCCCTAGAGAAAAACTACTCTAAACACACCCTAGCGGCCTATATAAAGGATCTCACTTTTTTTTCTGAATACCTAGAGGAGCATTATGATACCAGCGAAATTAGCAAGGTAACTTACCCGATGATCCGGAGCTGGATTGTGCTTTTGGTCGACCAGCAAAAGTCTAACCGGACCATCAACCGCAAGATGTCCTCGCTCAAAGCCTACTTCAAGTTCTTATTGAAAACTCGGCAAATTGAGGTCGATCCTATGGTCAAACATCGCGCGCTCAAAACATCTACTAAGGTTCAAGTGCCCTTTTCTGTAGATGAAATCGATCAAGTGATGGACTTGCTCCAAAAACAAGAGGGGTTTGAAGGGGCTCGCGATCATTTTATGGTTTCTCTTTTTTACGCCACGGGAATGAGGCGCGCAGAATTAGTTGACTTGCGCTTGCAGGATTTTGATTGGTCGTCTGGGGTGGTCAAAGTTCTCGGGAAGCGCCAAAAGGAGCGATACATTCCCTTATTGCCAAGTCTTGAGCCCTTGTATCAGCGTTATATTATTGAGCGCGATAGCCTTAAAAATATTGTCGATGCCCCTTATCTATTGTTGTCACAAAAAGGCGTTAAAATTTATCCCGAACTTGTCTATCGCGTGATTAATGGTTATTTTAGTAAGGTGTCTAAAAAGATAAAACGAAGTCCGCATATTTTACGGCATTCGTTTGCAACGCATCTTTTGGATGAAGGTGCCGATTTAAATGCAGTCAAAGAATTGCTGGGTCATGCCAGCTTATCCTCGACTCAGGTGTATACACATAACAGTATTGCAAAATTAAAACAGGCACACGCGCGGGCACATCCGCGTAACAATAAATCTTAACCACTAAATTCTTGCGTTATGAAAGTGACCATTCAATCTCCGCAACACGCTGTAAGCGCCAAACTGAACAATTTCATTCAAAAAAAGCTCGACAAATTAGAGTTATTCTACGATCGAATCATTCGGGCCGAGGTGTTCCTCAAAGTGGTCAATAGTTCAGAAAAGTCCAATAAAATTTCAGAAATATTATTGCATATTCCTGGGGAACAATTGGTGATCAAAAAGGAGGCTTCATCTTTTGAAGCTGCTATTGATTTAAGCGTTCAATCCTTGGAGCGTGGACTCAAGAAAACAAAGGCCAAACAGAGGGCTCATATCTGACCCATTTTTTTTCGAAAATATTTTTTTCATTCGAATATTTATATACATTTGCAGTCCGTTAGAAATAGCGGACTTTTTTATGCGCTAAAGGCGCGAGAAAAAGTGGCTTTTTGCCGATGTAGCTCAGCTGGCTAGAGCACGTGATTTGTAATCTCGGGGTCGGGGGTTCGAGTCCCTTCATCGGCTCATAACGTTCTTAAAAAAAGCGCTTTTAAAGTGCATCGGGGAGATACTCAAGCGGCCAACGAGGACAGACTGTAAATCTGTTGACTTATGTCTTCACAGGTTCAAATCCTGTTCTCC
>JALRAI010000038.1 GCA_023258055.1 Flavobacteriaceae bacterium
GCCTACGATGCGGGTAATGAATTTGATAAACTCGGGCCAGTCGGGACTGACGATGCCACTGAAAGTAAAGTGACATGGATCAATTTTAGACAGCACTTCTTCAGCAGTATGCTGCTTACGGACACGCCATTTGAAAAAGTTGCGCTTTATTCTGAGGATTTGGTTCAAGATGAAACCATAGACACCGTTTATACAAAAGCTTACCGTGCAGAGGTGAGCCTTACCCCAAAAAACAAGCGATTGGATCAAGCCATGAACCTTTATTTTGGACCGACCGATTACAAGGTGTTTAAATCTTATGACAGAAACCTCGATGAGGCCATGCCGCTGGGCTGGGGTATTTTTGGTTGGATCAACAAGTATATTATTTTCCCAGTTTTTGGCTTTTTAAGTCAATGGTTCCCCGCAGGAATTGCCATTATACTACTTACGGTATTTTTTAAGCTATTGCTTTCACCAGTGCAGTACAAGCAGTATGTGTCTCAAGCAAAGCTGAAGGTTTTAAAACCTGAGATGGATGAGATTCGCAAGAAATTCGAGGGCAATCAAATGAAAATTCAGCAAGAGACCATGAAATTGCAAAACACTGCAGGAGCCTCTCCGCTCAAGGGTTGTCTTCCGGCTTTATTGCAGATTCCAGTGTTTTACGCTTTGTTTACCTTTTTTCCAACAGCCTATGTATTGCGCCAAAAGTCGTTTCTATGGGCTGATGACCTGTCGAGTTATGATGTGGTTTTAGAATTACCGTTTTCCATTCCGTTTTACGGCGATCACGTGAGTTTGTTTCCCATTTTGGCCTCAATTGCAATTTTTATCTATATGATGATGAGCACAGGGCAGCAAATGCAGCAACAGCAGCAGCCTGGAATGCCTAACATGAAATTTTTAATGTATCTGTCGCCAGTATTCATGTTAGTGTTTTTCAACAATTACGCCAGTGGACTTTCCCTATACTATTTTACTTCTAATGTCATTACCATAGGGATTATGCTCGTGATCAAGAATTTTATCATCGATGAGGATAAAATTCACGCACAAATTCAAGAGACCAAAAAGAAGCCCAAAAAGCAAAACCGTTTTCAAAAGAAAATGGCTGAGATGATGGAGCAGGCAGAAGCGCAGAAGCGCGCCCAACAAAAGAAATAACGCGCCAGTCGTTAGGCGCGAACAATTTGGTTTTATGTATTCGAGACAATACATCCCATATAGTGTCCTACTGTTTTTGGCCTTCTTGATGATTCATGAAGTTCAAGGACAAGCCCAGATCAATCAATTTGACGCGGAGGGTCGACGCCATGGGCCTTGGGAAAAGTATTATGAGGGTACCCAGCAATTGCGTTACACCGGGACGTTTAATCACGGTGTAGAAGTCGGTGTTTTTAAGTATTTCTGTGCTAGCTGCGGGGATCAAGCTGTTGTGATACGCAACTTCGATTCAAACCCGGGTTCTTGCGCCGTAACCTATTACACTAATCAGGGACAAATTGTAGCTCAAGGGCGCATGCAGGATCAAAAACGTGTCGGACTTTGGACCACATATCATAAAGGAGGCCATTCGGTAATGTCAAAGGAGTTCTACAAAGATGATCTGCTCGAGGGGACAAAAGAGACCTATTACCCCGATGGTACTCTCGCCGAAACCTGTACTTACATCAAAGGAGAGCGCCAAGGGGTTTGCCGGTATTTTGGCCCTGGCGGACAACTCATAAAGTCTTTTACCTATGAAGATGATCAATTACATGGGCCTGCCGAGTTTTTTGATTTATCCGGGACACTGGAGCGTTCGGGTTTTTACCATCGGGATAGAAAATCGGGTGTTTGGAAAACTTTTGTTGACGGCAAAGTGGTGAAAGAGGAGCATTTTAACCCCAATAAGCAGTGATATGAACCAGAATAAGTTAAATAAACGTGTTGTGGTGGGGCTCAGTGGCGGGGTTGATTCCAGTGTGGCGGCCTATATACTCAAAGAGCAGGGTTACGATGTTTTAGGGCTTTTTATGAAAAACTGGCACGATGACAGTGTTACGATTTCAAATGAATGCCCTTGGCTTGAAGACAGCAATGATGCTATGCTGGTGGCTAAAAAACTGGGCATTCCTTTTCAAACAGTCGATCTCAGTGCCCAGTACAAAAAGCGAATTGTAGATTATATGTTTCGCGAGTATGAAATGGGACGTACGCCAAACCCGGATGTCTTGTGTAATCGTGAAATAAAATTTGATGTTTTTTTAGACATCGCTCAAGGTTTGGGCTCCGATTTCGTGGCTACAGGTCATTACTGTCAAAAGAAAACTACCGAGATAAACGGCAAAGAGGTCCATCACTTATTAGCGGGGGCCGACAACAATAAGGATCAGTCTTACTTTTTATGTCAATTAACACAAGATCAGCTTTCTAAGGCAATTTTTCCTATCGGTCATCTTCAAAAGGACGAGGTGCGCGCTATGGCCAAAAAGCAAGGCTTGATTACGGCAGAAAAAAGAGATTCTCAAGGGCTTTGTTTTATCGGTAAGGTGCGCCTACCAGATTTTCTCCAACAACAACTCATGGCTAAAAAGGGTGAGATCATCGAAATTCCAGGCGATGCTCCTTGTTATGATATAACCCCAGATCACGGGGCAACAACGGACCAGTGGCATGAATATTGGCGCAGCCCAATCCAATATCAACCCTCTGATGGCAGTGTGGTCGGGACCCATCAAGGCGCTCATTTTTTTACCATAGGCCAGCGCAAAGGATTGTCGGTAGGTGGGAAACAGGAGCCATTATTTGTTTTAGCCACTGATGTTGCGCGTAATATCATTTACGTGGGCCAAGGAAAGGCCCATCCTGGGCTTCATCGTCGTGGGCTTCGTGTAACGCCCAGTGAGGTCCATTGGGTCAGAACAGATCTTGAATTACCTATTGGTGAGTCTATGGAGGTCAAGGCACGAATTCGCTATCGACAACCCTTGGAATCCGCACGATTATTCCAAAAGGATTCCGGTCTTTATGTTATCTTTGAGAAGGAACAAACTGCTATTAGTTCAGGGCAATTCGTGGCTTGGTATCAAAACGATGAGCTTTTGGGCAGCGGCGTAATAGAATAAGCATGAAATATTTTTTGACGTTAATTGGCTTGCTGTTGGGTCTCTCAGTACAAGCCCAAATTCAGGATGCTTGGATTTATTTTTTGGACAAAGAAAATGTCGAAGTCTCAATTAATGATCCCATAACCATATTGACGCAGGAAGCTTTGGATCGCAAGGCGATGCACGGAGTGTCTATTGACGCACGAGATGTCCCAGTAACTGAGGCCTATATACAAGAGGTGAAAAATAGTCCTGGGATTACTTATTGGGCTAAATCAAAGTGGATGAATTGTGTCTATGTTCAGGGCACAGTCAATGACCTTGAGGCTTTACTTGATCTGCCTTATGTGGTAGGCATAGAATATGCGGATAAGGATTTAAACTTTCCAAACCCACAACCTGTGCCCGATAAATTTAAGGTGTTGGCAGATCCACAGTCTCGCGTAGAATATAACTACGGAGCCGCTGCTAACCAAATTGAAATGATCTCGGGAGATTTTTTGCATTTACAAGATTTTACCGGTGAAGGCATGATTGTGGCCGTGATGGATTCAGGATTTCCAAATTTTGCCACTAACCCGGGTTTTGCTCATGTTGTGGATAATGGGAGACTGCTCGGGACTTTTGATTTTTACTCGCGCACGACCGACGTTTCTGGGACCGGATCTCATGGGGTACAAACCACAAGCGATATCGGGGGCTTTTTAGACAATCAATTTGCGGGAACCGCTCCTGATGCTTCTTTTTATCTCTTTCGCACGGAATACGGACCTTCTGAAAACCCAAGAGAAGAAGCCTGGTGGGTTGAGGCCTTAGAGCGCGCAGACAGTCTTGGGGTTGATGTCGTCAATACCTCTCTGGGATATCAGGCTTATGATAATGCGAATTACGATCACAGTTACGAGGATTTAGATGGGGTGACCACATTTGCCGCCCGTGGCGCTAACTTAGCTTATGAAAAAGGAATGGTTTTAGTCACTTCCGCCGGTAATCAAGGCAATAGCTTTGGCACTGTAGCCACGCCGGCTGATGCCATCGGATTATTGGCCGTGGGTGCGGTAAATAATCTTGGTAATTATGTTTCCTTTAGTTCGCGCGGACCGACTGTGGATGGCCGCATAAAGCCCGATGTTATGGCCAAAGGTCAGAGTGCGGCAGTAATTTCTTCTTCTGGAGTAGTGGATTTTAGCAGCGGAACTTCGTTTAGTTCGCCTATTATTGCCGGAGCCGTAACCTGTCTCTGGCAGGCCTTTCCTGAGACGACAAATGCGGATTTAATGCAGGTGGTGCGTGAATCGGCTCATCTCTACAATAATCCAACAGATCAAATGGGCTATGGCATTCCTAATTTTGAGTTGGCCTATAACACACTTTCTAGCTTATCCCAAAACGATAATCTACTCAAAAGTCAAGTGGCTCTTTCCCCCAATCCTGTGAGCGACCGATTTAGCGTGCTTCTGCCTCAATCCGTGCAGCGCGCAGAGTTAATGGTCTACAATATGTTGGGTCAGTTTATAGAATCTATTACGGTGACTGAACCCCAAAATCAAATTTCTGTGATGCACTGGACCAAAGGAGCCTATTTACTCAAGCTCGTCTTGCCCAATGGTCAAAAACAATCCTTTAAACTCATCAAGGCTTAGATGAAAAATCGCGTTACTGAGTTATTCTCCATCAAATATCCCATCATTCAAGGAGGGATGATTTGGAACAGTGGTTGGCGATTAGCCAGCGCGGTGAGTAATGCAGGAGGGCTAGGACTTATTGGGGCTGGGTCGATGTATCCCCAGGTGTTAAATGAGCACATTGAAAAATGTAAAGCGGCCACCGATAAACCTTTTGGTGTGAATGTCCCTTTATTATACCCCAATATAGAAGAGATTATTGCCCTGATCTTAAAACACAGGGTGCCTATTGTCTTTACTTCTGCGGGTAATCCTGCAACTCATACATCGCGATTAAAGAAAGCCGGTATTACTGTGGCACATGTGGTGAGCAGTACGAAATTTGCCAAAAAAGCCGAAGCCGCTGGTGTGGATGCCATTGTTGCTGAAGGCTTTGAGGCTGGAGGGCATAATGGCCGTGAAGAGTCTACAACCTTAACGCTAATTCCGTCGGTGAGACGGGCCACAGATTTACCGCTGATTGCCGCTGGAGGAATCGCTACAGGTCAGGCCATGTTAGCCACCATGATACTGGGAGCGGACGGGGTTCAAATGGGCAGTCGATTTGTGGCCTCTGAAGAAAGTAGCGGTCATCAATTGTTTAAAGAACTGGTGGTTAAAGCTGGTGAAGGTGCTACTGAGTTGACGCTCAAAGAACTCACTCCGGTAAGACTCCTAAAAAATAAATTTTATGAGGACTTACAAAAGCTTTATGAGTCTGGGGCTTCGGTCGACGAACTACGCGCCCATCTCGGGCGCGCACGAGCAAAACGCGGGATGTTCGAAGGTGATCTTGAAGAGGGTGAACTCGAAATTGGACAAATTGCCAGTATAATTGATGAGATTAAGCCAGCCGCCTCTATAATCGAAGATATTATAGAGCAGTACAACATGGCCCTGGCGAATTTACCGTCTGGATTTAGCCTCCAGCAGTAATTTGTGCAACCTACGTGAGACCTGGGCCAGAAAGGGGAGTCCTATTGAGTCATACTCATAGGTGTTGTCATTAAATATCCCATTTTCATTAACCAGTAATGTTGCCCCTAACAGATAATGCAAATCGTTTTTTGTATCCACGATATAGGCTAAATCGGTAAGCGTACCATAGGCATATCCCACTTTATTGTGGATTTTAAGTTCCGGGTCTATGCGCTGATTGCCATCACCAAGAAAGAAGAATTTTACATAGCCATCAGGGTATAGAGATTCATCGTAACCTTGTTTTCGCGGCACACTGCTCATGAGAGTTTTGACAAAGCCCTCGGTGTTTTTAGACCATTTTATCTTTGAGGGACAATCCATACAATCCAAAGGGAAGAGGGTTTGCATAAACTGCATCATAGTTTTGAGCGGAAAGTAGTTTTTTCGACTAAAATCCATGGGCTTATGCACTAAGTCCTGCTCACTTATATAACCTATCCCTTTTTGAAGGCCTGCCCCAAGCAAAGAGTCCAAAGCTTGATCCGGCTGGGCCTGAAATGTCTTGATCCCCTGAGCTGTTTCAAAATAATAAATGGGATGCTCAAAATCCGCGGCATTACTTACCGAGAGTCGATGGGCCAGTCGGAAGTCACTCATGCCTAACTCCGCCATTCTTCGATTCACATAATCCCGGCCGATTAGATCATAAAGTCGATTATAAGCATCATTATCGCTCACCGCAAATATTTCGATGAGGTCCTGAGCAATATGGTGAGTAATAGTATCGTTGGCGATCCGATAAGGAGTGATTATACTGATGTCCGGATTCAATTCTGCCCATTCTGTAGCCAAAACAGCCACTGGCAATTTAATCGTGCTGGCTGGATAGAAATAGCGGCCTTGACTGTAGTCAATGGCATAGGTTTTGGGAGTAGAAATCGCCCCTATGGAATTAGATTTTTGTGTCGGCTGCTGACTTTCCTGATTGAGCCTGCTGTCGTTTGGCAGGATGAGCTGCATTTGTAATTCGAAACGCTCGGGATGCTCCATGACCGTTTTGATGGCGTGGTCATCCGAACTCAGCGCTTTTTGTAAAACATTCCCATTCTCATGGTCTGAGTCATTACATCCCATCAGTGGGATCAAACACAGCCAAACAAGCCCGTTTATTTTTGGAATAAATCTCAATGCATCAACCATGGTATCAGTTCTTTCTCCTCAAAAGCCAAATCCCAACTGTTGTGATCCACCCCGGGATAAATGGTGAGTTTCCCCTCTATCCCTTTTCGTTTGCGTTTGCGATAAATTTTCACGGCCTGCTTTGGGTCGACAATTTGATCTTGTGCTCCATGAAAAAACCATACGGGCGTTTGCCCAATTTGACGCGCAACAGCGGGATGTGCTCCCCCACAAATGACAAAGGCACGTTTAAAATGTTCTGGCCGTCTGCGCAAGAGTTCCAGTGTCCCCATACCACCCATAGAAAGCCCCCCAAGCAGAATACTGCCAGATTCAATGTCCTGTGCTTTGGCCACACTATCGATTAATTTTTCTAATCGATCAAGAATCGTGTTGGGCTGAATATTTTTTGGATAATGGTAAGTCCTGCCGCGTCTTGTTGTTTTGCTGTAACCATTATGCCAACTTAGATTTTCAGGGCATTGAGGTACTAAAACCACAGTATTATAATCTTGGGCCAGGCGCTCGAAAAAAGCCCGCCCGTGTTTTAATTGAGCCTCATTATCTGAGCCTCTTTCGCCCGAGCCATGAAGAAAAACAAGTAGTTTTTTAGTTTGTTCTGCTGGGTTATTGGTCGCTGATTGCCGACTTGAATCCCCTTTGGTTTTATCCGAAGGTATAAACAGTCTGTAGGGGAGTGCTTTTGTATTTTGGGTCTCATCCCTGGTTTGTGCCACAAGTCCATTCGGCCAAAGTTGGATTACAAAAAAGATGAAAAAAAGGATTTTTTGCATTGTACAATGTTGTGCTGGCTCAGGCAATTCCCGGTATTCTCTTTATTATGGATACACTCAGGCCTATTTTGACGCTGAACTCATCAATTTTGTGGGCTGAATATTTATCCAAAAAAGGTACTAATTTTTTTGGTATTTGCGCCTTAAAATATGCTGGATAAGCCTGCTTTCAACATTACATTTCTTATTTTTGTCCTGCGTTACAAAAGACCAAAGTATGAACTTACACGAATATCAAGGAAAGGAAATTTTAAACAGTTTTGGCGTAGATATACAGCGAGGAATTGTGGCTCAGACTCCAGAACAGGCGGTCGAGGCGGCTAAAAAACTCACTCAGGACACCGGAACTTCGTGGCATGTGATTAAAGCCCAGGTACATGCAGGGGGTCGCGGAAAAGGCGGCGGGGTTAAATTGGCCAAGTCCTTAGAGGATGTCGCACGCATTTCGGATGAAATAATCGGTATGCAGCTGATCACTCCACAAACTTCGGCCGAAGGAAAGACGGTCCACCAAGTATTGGTAGCTGAAGATGTTTATTATCCAGGAGACAGTGAGCCTCAAGAGTTTTACATCAGTGTTCTGCTCAATCGCGCTACAGGACGCAATATGATCATGTATTCTACGGAAGGCGGGATGGATATTGAAACGGTAGCCGAGCAAACTCCTGAGCTCATTTTTACAGAAGAAATCGATCCAGCTGTGGGACTACAAGGGTTCCAGGCCAGAAAAGTCGCTTTTAATTTAGGGCTAAGTGGTCAAGCCTTTAAACAGATGACCAAGTTTGTGAGCGCGCTCTATCAAGCCTATGTGGGCAGCGACGCCTCATTGTTTGAAATTAATCCTGTGCTCAAAACCAGTGATGATCGTGTCATTGCTGTAGATGCTAAAGTAACCCTGGACGATAATGCACTTTTTCGTCATAAGGATTATGAGGCACTGCGTGATATTCGAGAAGAAAATCCTGTAGAAGTAGAAGCCAAGGCCGTAGGGCTGAATTATGTAGATCTCGATGGGAACGTGGGCTGTATGGTTAATGGCGCTGGATTGGCCATGGCCACTATGGACCTGATCAAGCAGGCTGGTGGTGAGCCGGCTAACTTTTTGGATGTGGGGGGGACAGCCGATGCAGAGCGCGTGGAGACCGCATTTAACCTCATCCTAAAAGACCCTAATGTAAAAGCTATTTTGGTGAATATTTTTGGAGGGATTGTGCGTTGTGATCGAGTGGCTCAAGGTATCGTTGATGCCTATAAAAATATGGGTACTATAGAGGTCCCGATCATCGTGCGTTTACAGGGAACCAACGCTGATATCGCTAAAAAGTTGATCGACGAAAGCGGGCTCGATGTTTATTCTGCTATAGAATTTCAGGAAGCTGCTGACAAAGTACAAGCCGTACTGGCATAATCTTGGGATAGTTTTAACCTGAATTAACATTAATTTGGGAAAATGCCAGTGATTTTGGCATGATATTTTCAATAACCAAAACAACAATAGAAGTGATGTTTCATTGTTGTTAGTTAAATTGGTTAGTTAGTTGTAAAACCGCAGGATGCAAAAGCAGACTGCGGTTTTTTTTAATTGTAATCTTCCTCCAGATCTGAGGCCGAATAGGGCGTATTGTCCGAATCAATTAAACTGTTTTGAAGCCCATTGATCTCGTCTTGAGTTAGGTGTCGCCAACGTCCCGAAGGCAAGTCACCTAAGGTTAAATTCATGATGCGGACACGTTTTAGCGCCACCACTTCATAATTTAAATATTCGCACATGCGTCTAATTTGACGGTTAAGCCCCTGGACCAAAACTATTTTAAAGACAAATCGACTGAGTCGTTCCACCTCGCATGGTTTGGTGACGGTATCTAAAATTGGGATACCACGACTCATACGCTGAACAAATTCTTGATTGATGGGACGGTCTACCTTTACGATGTATTCTTTCTCATGCCGATTACCGGCACGAAGTATTTTATTGACAATGTCCCCATCATTGGTCATCAACAGCAGGCCCTCACTGGGTTTATCCAGTCGTCCCACATGAAATATGCGTTCTGGGTAATTGATAAAGTCCACCACATTTCCTTTAACGCGTTGGTCTGTAGTGCAGGTAATTCCGATGGGTTTATTGAGCATCAAATAGACATCGTTTTTTGCCTCTCCAATAATTTTGCCATGAATTTTTATTACGTCCCCGGGCATAACACGGTCCCCGAGACGCACAGGTTGATCGTTTAGCGTGACAACGCCTTGCTCGATTAACTCATCCGCTTTGCGTCTTGAACAATACCCACTGTCGCTAATGGCTTTGTTGAGTCTTTTTGATTCGGTGGGATAACTCATGACTGGGATAAGTTTTTTTGTAAGACTTTCAGCATATCTCTGTGTTTGGCTGCAGCCATAAAATCTAAGGCTTTGGCAGCTTCCTCCATTAATTTCCTGGTCTCTCTGATTTTTTTCTCAATCTCTGGTTTGCTGAGATATGCCATTTCTTTCTCAGCCGCTACTACTGGAGTACTACTTTGTACATCGTTGCTTTTTCTTTTGGTCAAAGCATTGTCTAAACTCTTTTTAATCGGACTCGGCGTAATGCCATGAGTTTTGTTGTAGGCCATTTGTTTTTCACGCCTGTAATTCGTGGCATCGATGGTGGCTTGCATACTTTTAGTGATTTTATCCGCATACATGATCGCCAATCCTTCCACATGTCGGGCTGCACGCCCGATTGTTTGTGTGAGCGAACGTGTACTGCGCAAAAATCCTTCTTTATCGGCATCTAAAATAGCGACAAGTGAAACTTCAGGTAAATCTAATCCTTCCCGAAGCAGGTTGACCCCAACCAATACATCAAAAAGTCCCAGCCGCAGATCTTGCATGATTTCAACCCGCTCCAAAGTATCCACATCGCTGTGAATATAGCGACAACGAATTTGAATTCTGCTGAGGTATTTGGTGAGTTCCTCGGCCATGCGTTTTGTCAGGGTCGTGACCAGTACACGCTGGTCTTTATCTACACGAAGCTGAATTTCTTCGAGTAAGTTATCGATTTGATGGGCGCTAGGACGAATATCAATAGGAGGGTCTAACAAGCCTGTCGGCCGTATTATTTGTTCGACATAAACTCCATCACAGCGCTCTAATTCATAATCAGCTGGCGTAGCACTGACGTAGATCACTTGATTTTGCAAGGCTTCAAACTCTTCAAATTTTAATGGTCTATTGTCCATGGCAGCGGGCAGTCTGAAACCGTAATTAACGAGGTTTTCTTTACGACTGCGGTCTCCGCCATACATAGCGCTCACTTGTGGAATACTTACATGGGATTCGTCCACAACCATTAAATAATCCTCAGGAAAATAATCCAAAAGGCAGAAAGGCCTGGTTCCTGGGGCACGCTGATCTAAATAGCGTGAATAGTTTTCAATACCACTGCAATAGCCTAATTCACGAATCATTTCAAGGTCGAAATTCGTGCGTTCTTCCAAGCGCTTTGCCTCGAGGTGACGTCCGGTTTCTTTGAAATAGTCGATTTGGGCGACCAAATCATCTTGTATGGACCTGATGGCATTTTGAAGGACATCCTGAGAGGTCACAAACATATTGGCAGGATAAATAGTAATGCGTTCAAAGCTGCGCAGTACATTCATGCTTTGCGGGTCAAAGCATTCGATTTCCTCAATTTCATCCCCAAAAAAATGCACGCGAAAGGCCTCATCGGCATAGCCTGGGAATATATCTACAGTATCGCCTTTAATGCGAAATCTTCCGCGAAGAAATTCCGTTTCTGTTCGGGCGTACAAACCTTGAACCAATTGATGCAATAATTTAGTGCGCGAGATTATTTGGCCTTGTTTGAGTTCTATGACATTTTTCTTGAACTCCACGGGATTCCCAATACCGTATAAGCAGGACACCGATGCCACCACCAGAACATCACGCCGTCCAGAGAGCAAGGCTGAGGTCGCACTGAGGCGTAATTTTTCTATTTCATCGTTAATCGAAAGATCTTTTTCTATGTAGGTTCCGCTGCTTGGAATATAAGCCTCGGGCTGATAGTAGTCATAGTAAGAGACGAAATACTCTACAGCATTGTCTGGAAAAAACATTTTGAACTCACTGTAGAGTTGGGCGGCAAGAGTTTTATTGTGGGCCAAAACCAGGGTTGGTTTTTGAACCTGTTGAACTACATTGGCCACAGTAAAGGTTTTTCCACTCCCGGTCACCCCCAGCAGCGTCTGTTGTTCTACCCCTTGATTTAAGCCTTCGACTAATTGATCAATGGCCTGAGGTTGATCTCCTGTTGGGGTAAAATCGCTACTGAGTTTAAACGACATGATTTAGTACAATTGATCCATATCGTAGTCGTCTAAATGATCCATATCCCCAAAATCATCGTCAGAGTCATCGTCAAAATCATATCCTGAATCAAATCCAGAACCGCCAGCATCAACGCCTTCAAATTCTGTCACTGGTGGCTCTTCAGGAAGATGGCCATGGGCAAAAATTAAATTGGGATATTCCACACCCTCGGCTTCTTCGGCAATTTCAGCGAGCTCGACCATAAAGGTCCAATAATTCAAGAAGTCGTAGATGTAAATCATTTTTGTTTGATTCTCGTCTAAGATCTCATGCAGCGCCGTCTCACTCATGGTTCTTTTTTCGTCCATGCCTTCACTCATATCAAACAGGGGGAATTCTTCTTCTTGAGTCCACTGATCATTACTCAAGTAGAAGGAGGCCATTTCTTGACCACCAAAGCCAAAGGCCTGGGTAATGCTGTTATGAAAATCCTCTAGGCTTTGGTCGTGACGCAGTTCTAGGTCACGGAATATGTCCTCTTTTGCGTTGAGGATTACACGAAATCGATAAACCATAATTCAGGAGTTTGAAAGGTCAAAAGTACGCTTTATTCAAGTAATTATTCGCTGTATTTATAACGGTGCCATGTCAAGGTCATAAGCGCGAGCAAGACAAAGGCCATGACTTGATGGGCCAGCCCTAGAAAAAGAGGAACTTGCCACAATAAGGTTAAAACTCCGAGCAGAAATTGAACGCCCACACCAGCCAGAATGCCATAAGCTAATTTTTTGTGCTGGGCGTTGACGCCATTTTTTAAACCGATATAAGCCACACGTCCGATCAGAATGACCACGATATAGGCCAGCGTTCTGTGGACAAATTGAACCCCGCTTTTGCCTTCTACAAAATTTTTCCACAAGGGCTTTAGCTCTTGAGTTACTGATTCATGCATCCAAAGTCCATCATTCATCAGTGGCCAATGATTGTGCAACCAACCCGCATCAAGTCCTGCGACAAAGGCCCCCCAAACGATTTGTATCAAGAGAAAAATATAGGCAGTTTTCACCCAAACGCCCCACTTGGACCAAAGGCTGTTTTGTTGCCTTCCGGGATAGATTAATCCTAAAGCCACCCAAAAAGTTGCCGCGAATGTTAAAAATGCAGTCGTAAGGTGCATCGCGAGTCTGTAATGACTCACATCTGGGCGATCAACCAGCCCACTTTTTACCATAAACCAACCCAAAAATCCTTGCAGGGCACCAAGAGACATGAGGCCCAGACACAGACGAATAGTTTTAGCACTCAGACGTTTTCTGATCAAGAAATAAATAAATGGAATGATAAATACCAGTCCAATGACACGGCCGATTACTCGGTGGATCCATTCCCAAAAAAAGATATCCTTGAATTCTTCAAGGTTCATTTTGTGATTGATTTTTTGGTACTCGGGGTATTGTTTGTAAAGGTCAAAGGCGGCCTGCCACTCCTCGGCATTGAGTGGGGGAATAGTTCCTGCGATCAATTGGTAATTTGCGATCGACAGCCCGGAGTGGGTGAGTCGCGTGATCCCGCCCACAATAACCATAATGAAAATTAAAAAACAGCCACTTAGTAGCCAGTATATTACTGACTTATGCACTTTCAAACTTCTATCTTCCATAATCCTTTCTTTCTAGTTCATACCAGTTTACGGGAATACTATTTTCTCCCGGATAATAAGCGTGTTTTATATAATTGAAGCCCAACTTGCGCAGTACGCCCATAGAGCCAAAATTAAAGGGAAAGCTAAAGGCAACAATTTTGTCGAATTCAAAATTTTCAAATCCCCAATCGATTATTGCCTTGCCGGCCTCTGTGGCGATGCCTTGTCCCCAAAAATCTGGGAGAA
Organism: Flavobacteriaceae bacterium; assembly: GCA_023258055.1. Taxonomy (GTDB): domain Bacteria; phylum Bacteroidota; class Bacteroidia; order Flavobacteriales; family Flavobacteriaceae; genus BACL21. The sequence continues at coordinate 13,814 of JALRAI010000038.1, forward strand.
ATCGATAACCCAGGTCTGGCAAGGCTAATTCGGGCAGGTGTTTTAATCCAGAAAAACCGATAAGCTCATTGCTGGCCTTGACTATTACAGCCATACGAGCGTAACCGTATTGGGCGTACTCTTTTAGCCAAACTTGACTTATGATTTCTTCGGCTTTTTCTATGGTATAAATGCCGACATCTCCGGTTAACTCCTGAGTGCGATTTTCTGAACCAAAGCGAACCACAGCAGCAGCGTCCTCCATGGTGAATGGACGTAATATCAGTCTTTGGGTTTCTATAATGGGTGGCGTGCTCATGCTCATATCCTTTTGAGTATTTCCTTGTGATTAAGGGTTTATTCCACTGGTTTCAATCCGAGTTTGGCCGCTTGATTTATCATAAACGCTCTTGCCTGGGTGTAATCGTTTGGGATTTCTCCTTCTAAAATGGCTTCTTTTATGGCGTCTTTAATGAGTCCAATCTCACGAGATGGACTCAGCCCAAAGGTTTTCATTATTTCTTCCCCGCTTACGGGCGGTTGAAAATTGCGAATGTGATCCCGCTGTTCAACCTCAACCACTTTTTCGCGTACCCGTTTGAAATTCTCGTGATAGCGCTTGAAACGCTTTGGGTTTTTGGTAGTGATATCGGCCTCGCAGAGGGTCATGAGCGACTCTAAGTCTTCACCCGCATCAAAGAGCAATCGCCGCACTGCACTATCGGTTACTTCTTGAGCAATCACGATGGGTCGTGAGCTCATGGCTACCATTTTTTGAACAAATTTCATCTTTTCATTCAAGGGCATTTTAAGCCGTTTAAATAATTTGTACACCATCTTAGAACCTACAAATTCGTGCCCGTGAAAAGTCCAACCGTTTTTTTGATCAAAGCGTTTGGTGGGCGCCTTGCCGATATCGTGCAATAAAGCCGCCCATCGCAGCCATAAATCATCGCTGGTTCTGGCCATATTATCCACGACTTCCAGGGTGTGCCAAAAATTGTCTTTATGTGTTTGGCCTTCTTTTTCTTCGATACCCTGAAGAGCCATAAGTTCAGGAAATACTTGCTCCATGAGTCCCGTCTGATGCATTAAACTCAGACCGATAGAAGGGGTAGGGGCAGCCAAAATTTTATGCACCTCATCGACGATGCGCTCTTTGGAGATAATCGACAGTCGACTGGCATTACGCTTTATTGCCGCTAGGGTTTTTGACTCAATAACAAAATTGAGTTGGGTGGCGAAGCGCACTCCACGTAACATACGCAAAGGATCGTCGCTAAAGGTGGTGTCTGGATCAAGCGGGGTTATTAAAGTTTTTTGATCCAAATGTTTTAGGCCATCAAAAGGGTCAAGCAGCCGTCCAAAATCATTGAGATTACAGCTCAAAGCCAAAGCATTGACTGTAAAATCGCGTCTGTTTTGATCATCGACCAGACTTCCCGGGCTGACCGAGGGATTGCGACTTTCATGAGCGTAAGATTCACGCCGCGCACCCACAAACTCCAAAGTCATGCCTTGGGTTTGGATCATGGCCGTACCGTAATTTTTGAACACCTGAACTTTTGGACGATTCGGCAGATTTTGGGCTACGGCTTTGGCCAATTCAATCCCTGAAC
>JALRAI010000039.1 GCA_023258055.1 Flavobacteriaceae bacterium
GATCTGACTCTAGTACGAGAGGACCGAGTTGGACTGACCTCTGGTGTACCAGTTGTCCCGCCCGGGGCATTGCTGGGTAGCTACGTCGGGAAGGGATAAGCGCTGAAAGCATATAAGCGCGAAACCCACCACAAGATGAGATTTCTTTAAAGGGTCGTGGGAGACTACCACGTTGATAGGCCACAGGTGGAAGTGCGGTAACGTGCGTAGCCGAGTGGTACTAATTACCCGTATGCTTATGTACAACGTTCCCCTCCTTCGGGAGGGGAGCACACTCTTTTTAATGTGAAACTGGTTGTTTACTGCGTTTTTCTTTTCCTTTATGTTAAGTTATTGATGCTTTTGACAAGATCAAAAGCCGTCTTTCCTAGTGAAAGATGAAAATTAAGGTGGCTATTGCGTCGGGGCTCACCCCTTACCATTCCGAACAGGGAAGTTAAGCCCGACTGCGCCGATGATACTGCATTCCTGTGGGAAAGTAGGTCGCCGCCTTCTTCTAGGCCCGCTATAGTAATATAGCGGGCTTTTTTTTTTGCTAAATTTGTACGTGATGTTTTGAGCGTTCAAATCTTTTATCAAATCTTTTGATTCTTCTGTATTATGAAAAAAAATTACGTCTTTATCGCTTTTCTTACACTTATCACCTTTTTCCAAAGCAAAGCTCAAGAGGTTATTGCTGTGATAAACGAGCCAAATATTGTGTTACTCGATCCATTTGATGGAAGTATCTTAGATCCCTCATTTATTGATTTAACTCCCCTTAATCAAGGACAGCCCAAAGGAATTACTCAAGTGGGCAATGAAATTTGGGTCAGTGATCAAACGGCAGACAGAATTGATCGTTTTGATTTAACGGGAACTTTTATAAGTACCATCGACACAGGTTTAGATAATATCAAAGGACTGAATGTGATAGGTGATGAAGTATGGGTGACTAATGCAGGTAGTAATAATGGTGCCCCAGGAGCAGCTATAGTTCGATTTGATTTTCAAGGAAATCCTACAGGAAACTTTGTAACAGTAGGTTCTTCTTTTGATGTTATTGATGCTGGTTCGGGTGAAGTTTATATTTCCTATATCGGAAATGATACCCGTATCGAAAGAAGAGATTATCAGGGCAATATTTTAGGGGACCTCGTTAGTACTGGTGTGGTTACTTTTATCCAACAAATGGTACTGGCTCCGGACGCCAATACTGTTTTTGCCGCTGTATTTAGCAATAATGGGGCAAATATTGCCGGATTGTATGAATTCAGTCGCGTAGACGGAACTATTGTCGATTTTTGGCAAGAAGGGAGCTTAAGAGGGGTAATGCCTTTAGGTAATGGCAATTTTTTATTGAGTGCGGGCACAAATTACGGGGTAAGGATTTTGGACCCTGTCAGTGGCAATACTACACAATTATGGCCTGAGTCCTCACAGTATTTTGCACGACTAAATCTTTCCCCTTGTAGCACACCGCCTACACCTGTTGGTGCCGCGAATCAAACGTTCAATGCTGGGGCAACAATCGAGGATATTGTGGTGGATCCCACTGATGTCCTATGGTTTGCCACAGAATCAGACGCCTTAAACAATACTAACCCGCTACCAGCTGGGACACAGCTTACCGATAACACTACTTATTACGCCATACAAGTGGTTGATGGTTGTCCTAGTCTTCCACTAGCGGTTACCGTGACCATCAATGTTTTAAATAGCTCTGATTGGGCATTGGCCAAATTTGTCTTATCACCTAATCCTGCTCGTGAATATGTAGATTTTGCTGCGACAATTTTTGTTGAGCGGTACAGTATTTATAACAGTATTGGTCAAGAACTTGTCGGAAATACGGTAAAGGGTTTTGAAGGACGTATTGATCTGACAACTTTAAACACAGGATTGTACTTTATTCAATTTTCTGGTGAGCATGGGCGTAAAACTATACCCTTACTACGCCAATAGTGAGTCGTTAAGCCTATGATGAAGGTTTTCGCGGATTGATTAGGTAATTCTCGCAGGATTTTAATTCGATCTCATTGCGACCTAAATGAGACCTCATTGATCAAAAAAGGCCGACACGAATTTACGAATCCCACGAAATAAGGTGTAAATAGTCGCCACGACGCCTATAATACCCAGTGGTAAGATCAGGTAAAGTGGCAGTACATTTTTATTGATGAAAGCGAAATTTAATAGATAAGTACTTATCACAAGGAGTACCAGGCCAAAGCCTAGTGTTTTTATGGCTTGAATCAGAACTTGTTTTTTGTTCATTTTAGGGAATTTAAGGCCGCTCTTACGCTTCCATGGGTTTCGATTAATGTTATGGCCTTATCGCGTGAAATTTCACCCATATCCATGAGCATTTGAATGCCACGTTCCACAAGTTTGTTATTGCTGAGTTGCATGTCCACCATTTTATTATCCTTTACATGACCTAATTGAATCATCGCAGTAGTGGTAATCATGTTTAAAATAAGTTTTTGGGCCGTTCCCGCTTTGAGTCGGGTACTACCGGTGAGAAATTCAGGTCCCACCTGCACGGCAATAGGATAATCGGCTACCGCGATTAAAGGACTCTCTAGATTACAACTGATACAACCTGTGGTGATGTTATGGGATTGGCAAGATTTAAGGCCGTGTACCACATAAGGGGTTCTTCCTGAAGCAGCAATACCAACCACAACATCTTTCGGGCCTATGTCATACCCTTTGAGATCTTCCCAGGCAGCGGTCGCACTGTCTTCGGCAAATTCGACGGCTTTTCTAATGGCGCCATCGCCTCCAGCAATAATGCCGATAACTAAATCGTGAGGCACCCCAAAAGTAGGCGGGCATTCACTGGCGTCAAGTATGCCTAAACGACCACTCGTACCAGCCCCTATGTAAAAAAGCCGACCACCTTGCCGCATTTTTTCGACTATAATAGCGACCAAAGCTTCAATTTGTGGTAACACCCCATTTATGGCCAAAGGGACTTTTTGGTCCTCTTGATTCATTAAATAAAGAAGTTGTGCAACAGATTTTTTTTCTAAATCTCGGTGCAAAGAATCCGATTCCGTTGTGGTATTAGCGCTCAAGATGATTTATTAATACCATGAAGATAATCAAACCCGGGTCAATCGAAAAGCCGCAATGCCTATTTTATTGTTTGGCTGCAACTACTCCACGATGATACTTTCTCGATATTCCTGAACTATAGTGAAATAGCCTAGCGCGTAATTGTCGGGGTTATTGACGTTGTTATAATTGTTGTTATTATCAATATCAGTGGCATTGATCAGATTCCCTCGTACAGAAACGGCGGGTGAGGCAAATGGGCCAAAACCGCCTTCACTTTGCTCGCGTAGCAGGTTCATATAATTGAAAAAGTCTCGGTCGATACCCATGATGCTTACAGTCAAGGTATCACCAGGGTTAAATTCTTGATCGTAGAAATAAGAAAATTCAAACTGCTGTCCGTCGTAGAAAACGTCCTCTGAGGCAAAAAAATCTCCATTTCCATAATCGAATAAATAAAAGTCTTCGCGATCCCCTATATCGGTATAGCGCACAAGAAGTTCTGTAGACTCCTCAGAAAACAAACTGCCATCACCAATGGTGAGTTGGTCTATTGGAACCGAGTATTGCATGCGTGATTCCGCGACATATAGTTCTCCTCGATAATCAATCTGTAAAAACCAGCGATCTTCTGCCAGCTGTTGCGTGGAAAAGATTTGCTGATAAATTCCTGATCCTGGTTCGGTTTCTAGCAAGACTTGATTGGCATTGTTTCCGGGGTTATCCAAATTACTCATCGTTATTTGATCCAGAGTAGCGGGTGTAATGCTGCCAAAGAAATCACTGGTCTGTCGTGCCTGTACTGAGACTACAGTTGTATTCTGAGTTGTGTCTATACGGATTAAGGCATCAACAATAAGTTTCGGTTCTTGATCCGGAAGCTCTACAGTAATCACCTCTTGGCATGAAGACCAAACTAATGCGATAATGGCTAATAAGAAAATTAAGCGCTTCATGATTTAGAATTTAAAGTTATAAGTAACGGCAGGTACAAGTCCAAAAATTGAGGTACGCACCGCTTCATTTACCCCAGTGTCCGCATTTTGTCTAAAATTAATGGATGCAGCGTTCATTCTATTGTAAACGTTGTACAAGCTAAAAACCCATTCACTTTGATACAAAGCATTGGATTTACGTTTGGGCGTATAGGTCGCCGAAAGATCCAGGCGGTGATAATCTGGCAGTCTTTGCTCATTGCGCAGTCCGTAATAAGGCACTACAACCCCTTGAAAATCGAACTGTCCGATGGGATAGTTTGTGGGCAGGCCGGTTTGATAGATAAAATTCCCATTAAGTTTCCAACGATCACTTAGTGTGTAGTTCCCATAAATGGAAAGATCATGAGGTTTGTCATACGGCGTATTGTACCACTGTCCATTATTGATGCCAATTTCATTTTCGTTTCTTGGGGCAGTTTTTTGTTCACTTTTTGATAAGGTATAGGCAATCCATCCTTGAAAAGCCCCTTCATTTTTGCGCAGAAGGAATTCAAGTCCATAAGCACGGGCATTGCCATCTAAGATCACTTGCTCAATGGCGTCATTGGCCACCAGGTTAGCACCGTCTATATAATCAATACGATGGGCGACATCTTTGTAGTAAGCCTCAACCTCTAGGGAATAAGCACGGTCTTTGAGAAAACTAAATACACCCAAAGCATATTGATCCAGACGTTGGGGTTTAACATAAGGTCCACTTGGCGTCCAAACATCTAAGGGCGTTGGGCTACTTGTGTTCGATAAAAGATGTAAATACTGGGACAATTTTGTGTAGCTCCCTTTTATGGATATGTCATCGGTCAGGGTGTATGACGCGGCCAAACGAGGCTCCCAATTGCTGTAGGTTTTTAAGCGCTCCCATCGATCTACACTAATGGTTTCTATGGGGTCAGCTTCTTTGTAAATCAAAAGAAAGGGATCAAAAATAACGGGCGCATTATCAGCGTATAATTGAAACTCTTCTTGTCCAAAACGCATAAAGTGACTTCCTCTAAGGCCGATTTCCGTGCGTAAACGCGGCGAAACCTCCCATTCTAAATCAAGATAGAGCGCGGCTTCATTGGCATATTTTTGGGTGAGTTGATCTGGTACAATCCCTGAATCGGGCCTGTTAGGAATTATCTTACCCGGGTTAAAGCCGTAATAGATGTTTTGCAAGCCATAATTCAGCTGAACATCCTTACTCAGATAGTGATTGAAATCGTATTTTAGATTAAAATTTTCTATTCCAGAATCCCACTGAAAGCCCACAAAATCCAGTTCCAAGCCGTAATAGTAATTCGAATAAATCAGAGAAAGATTAGAAAAAAGTTTGTCTGAAAAATTGTGATTCCAGCGGAAATTGAATACCGCATTGCCGTAACTATTGATAAAACTGTCTTGTATCCCGAAATAATCACGACCGAAATAACCTGAGAGATAAAGGTTGTTACGCTCGTTAACCTTATAGTTGATTTTAGTGTTTAGGTCATAGAAGTAAGCCGTGTTTTCAATATCAAATAAGGGCAAAAACAAGTGGGCGTATGACCCGCGTCCTCCTATTAGAAATGCCGCTTGGTCTTTCTCAATGGGCCCCTCAACTAAAAGGCGACTGGCTACAGCGCCAATCCCACCACTAACCTTAAAATTCTTGCTGTTACCTTCTTTTTGGTAAATATCTAAAACTGAAGACACCCGAGAGCCGTATCGTGCAGGGATACTTCCTTTATAGAGTTTTAGGTCCTTGATTGCATCTGGATTGAATACTGAGAAGAATCCAAATAAGTGGGATGAGTTGAAAATTGTGGCCTCGTCAAGCAAGATCAAGTTTTGATCCGCGGCCCCCCCGCGCACATTAAACCCGGAGGCACCTTCTCCAGCATTACTAACCCCGGGCAACAATAAAAGTGATTTGATCACATCAGCCTCCCCGAGCACTACAGGAATATTTTTAATGGTTTGCGCAGTCAGGCTATTGACACTCATTTGGGGTGTGGTAATATCCAGAGCCTCAACATCGGCCTTAATCACAACTTCATCGAGTTCTTCGACGTTCTCCCTTAAGGCCAGATCAATTACTGTGGCACTATTTAAATTAATCGTCTTGCGCTGAACAAGATATCCTAGAGTGCTGTATACAATTTCATGAGTCCCTTCTGGTAGGGTAATGGAATAAAAACCGTAAGCATTGGTTATCACGCCTGCGCGCAGCTCTGGGATCAAAACGTTAACCCCAATAAGGGTCTCACCGGTGGCAAAGTCTGTGACTACTCCGCTAATGGTGTGTTGACTTTGACTATGGACACTTGATGTCAATAAGCTCAGTGAAAGGACCACCAGGCTAATGAGCCATGGCCTTTGTCCCTTTTTAAAAGGGCGAACCAAAATGTGTTTGTATTTCATTGTTTATGCCTGTATGCCATTAAATTCCTTTGAGTATTTGATTAAAGGTTAGGCTGCATTGCATATGCTGAGCGACGGCTGCGGTATCTGGGGCGTAATAGCCTTTAATGTCCACACTTTGGCCTTGCACTTGGTTGAGTTCTTCGACAATGGTTAGTTCTTGAGCCTTTAGCTGATGGGCAATAGGAGTAAAGTATTGAGCAAGCGCCTCATCTTTGTCCTGATTTGCTAAGGCTTCTGCCCAGAAAAGCGCCAAATAAAAATGACTGCCTCGGTTGTCCAGTTCATGAACTTTTCTCGAGGGTGACTTTTGTTGGTCTAATAGTTTTTCGGTAGCCTGATCTAAGGCTTGAGCCAAAACTAAGGCTTTAGTGTTGTTGTTCTTTTCACCGAAGTGTTCAAACGACACGGCGAGGGCCAAAAATTCTCCTAAAGAATCCCATCGCAAGTGATTCTCCGAGGTGAATTGAGCGACGTGTTTAGGAGCTGAACCACCCGCTCCCGTCTCAAACAAACCGCCACCGTTCATCAGAGGAACAATCGACAACATTTTAGCACTGGTGCCCAATTCTAAAATAGGGAAGAGGTCGGTAAGGTAATCGCGCAACACATTTCCGGTGACCGATATGGTGTTTTGACCTTGAGCCAGTCGCTTGAGGGTGTATTCTGTGGCCTGTTGCGGCGCCAGAATTTCTAAGGTCAAGCCCTGTGTTTCATGATCCTTAAGATATTGCTTTACTTTTTTAATTAGCTCTGCGTCGTGGGCACGATTTTCATCCAGCCAAAAAACAGCTGGCCACCCTGTAGCATTGGCGCGATTAATCGCCAATTTCACCCAGTCTTGTACTGGAGCGTCTTTTACTTGACACATTCTAAAAATATCCCCGGACTCCACTGAAAAAGAAAAGACTGTATTGCCATTTTGATCAGAAACTTCTACGCTTCCTGATTCCTGAATTTCAAAGGTTTTGTCGTGTGACCCGTATTCCTCTGCTTTTTGAGCCATGAGCCCGACATTAGGCACAGTTCCCATAGTGGCGGGATCAAAAGCGCCGTTTGCTTTACAAAAGTCTATCGTGGCTTGATAAACTCCAGCGTAAGAACTGTCCGGAATTATGGCCAGAGTATCCTGAACTGCACCATCTTTGTCCCACATCTGCCCCGAGTTACGGATCATTGCTGGCATGGAAGCATCGATAATAACATCGCTAGGAACGTGGAGGTTCGTAATTCCTTGGTCAGAATTGACCATGGCCAAATCCGGCCGCTGCGCATAACACGCTACAATACTTTGCTCGATAGCCTGCTTTTGGTCTTGTGGTAGGCTCTGTATTTTACCCATGAGGTCGCCAAAACCATTATTGACATTGACTTTTAAATCTTCTAATAATTTACCGTGTTTCTCAAATACGGGCGCGAAGAAAGCCTTTACGGCATGACCAAAAATTATTGGATCACTAACCTTCATCATAGTGGCTTTCATGTGCAAAGACAGCAGAAGATTATCCTTTTGGGCCTGTTCGATAGACTGATTCAAAAATTCGGTTAGCGCACTGCGTTGCATCAGTGAAGCGTCAACAATCTCGCCCGCTAGAATTTTGATGTTTTCTTTGAGTAATTGCTCGGCACCGGTGGCTGTTTTTAGGGTAACTTTTAAAACTGACGCCTGATCAAATGTTTGCGATTGTTCGTTGTGAAAAAAGTCACCTTTTGTCATGGTCGCGACTCTTGTCTTAGAATCGCTGTTCCAAGCCCCCATTTTGTGTGGGTGTTTTTTGGCGTAATTCTTTACGGCCATAGGTGCTCGACGATCACTGTTGCCCTCTCGAAGTACTGGATTTACCGCACTTCCTTTGATTTTGTCGTAAATGCCTTTTACGGTCTCTTGCTCGGCATTTTGAGGTTGATGCGGGTAGTCTGGAATGTTGTAGCCTTTATTTTGAAGTTCTTCAATGGCGCTCAATAACTGAGGCATGGAGGCACTAATATTGGGTAATTTAATAATGTTGGCCTCTGGTTTTTTTGCCAATTCTCCCAGCATCTGTAGGGCGTCAATGGTTTTTTGGTCTTCATTCAAATAATCATTGAAATTTGCTAAGATGCGCCCGGCTAATGAAATGTCGGCTGTATCTATTGTAATTCCTGCGTGTTTGGCAAATTTTTGTACCACGGGCAAAAGTGAGTGGGTTGCCAAAAAAGGAGCTTCATCGGTAATGGTATAATAGATATCAGTGTTTGAATGCATAGTGCTTTGGGTTTAGCAATTTAATTGATTAAAAGGCCTGCAAATATAGTGAATCCGTGCGAAGGCCTCAAAAAAAGTGAAGTATAACAAGGGCTGCGTTTAGCACCTTTTTATGGCACCTTGTATAGGGTTTGGGACTCTTGTCAGATCATGAGGAATCCCAATGGTTTGGACCAAAAACAAGAAAAGCCATATCATTGTACGAATACTTTGATATGGCTCCTTGTGAGTCCAGCCGTTACCAATTAACTTTTACAGTTCGAGGCAGGTTTATTAAACCCCCGCAATTGTGGCTTGCTTTTTAAGCGACGTTCCTTTTGGGTTGTTGATTCAGGCATGTGTTTCTGTTGTCTTTTTCTCTGCTGCTGCCATTGCTGGTTTGGGCAGATCATTTTGACGGTTGAAACTGTCGGCGTGGCTGATCTTCTGGTCGATCTTTGTGAAGCCTTGCGCATTGCTGCTCTTGCCTTCTTTGTGGATCTGTTTGAATCTCTTAGGTGCCTCGCTCTGGGGTAATTGGCTGGTGGTGTGGTTTCACGGTCTATTTCTAGTTCGTGCTCAGTGTACCGCTTATACCTTCGGATTTGCTATTGCTAGCGCCTCTTTGGTATTTGCTGTTGGCATCACTGGGGCGCTTCTATTGCTAGTGCACCTCTGTTTTGCACACCTTCAGTGTTGATCAATTACCTGTGGGCCTTAATCGCCCTTTAGGAACCGACTCACCTTTCTTTAAAAAGCCCGAAATCCCCTAGTGCAGAAGACGGTTTTTTTAGAGAAAGTATATTTAAGAACGTTTCTTAATATCGCGGCGATTAGTCTCGCTTTGATGGTTCTAAAGTACTGAGCTTTTTGAATTTAGCAAATTTTGTAGGGGACTTAATAACAACAGCTTTTTAACCGCGGTTATCAACAATTGTAAATAACAAAGGCAGCCCTTGTAAGGACTGCCTTTTGAGTGATTTAAAAGAGCAGGAACTAGTATTTCTTTTCTTTAATTCTTGCCTTTTTACCTGTCAATTCTCTGAAGTAATAGATACGTTTTCTGCGTACACTACCACGTTTATTGACTTCAATTTTTTGTAATGCTGGTAAATTGATTGGGAAAATACGCTCTACACCAATAGTGCCAGACATTTTTCTAATGGTAAAAGTCTTGGAGCTTCCTGTTCCTTTTACCTGGATAACGACTCCGCGGAAAAACTGAGTACGGGTTTTTTCCCCTTCGCGAATTTCATAGTAAACCGTGATGGTATCACCCGCTGAGAACTCAGGAAATTCTTTTTTCGTAACGAACTCGTCCTGAACAAATTTGATTAAAGATTCCATGTTTTATGTATCTCGTTTAGTTTGCGCAACATTCACGACCATCGCCAGAGGTTATCACAAATCGAGGGCAAAAATAGTCAAAATACAATCACTTACAAGGTTTTGTGCAAAATAATTGAATACAGACCAAAGGGCCCCGAGGAGACTAATTTTCTTTGTTGTGCTTGGCCCAAAGGTCAGGACGTCTGCTTTTTGTGCGCTCGATGGCCTGGTCTTCACGCCACTGCTCAATTTTATTGCTATCCCCACTGAGAAGAATTTCCGGCACTTCCCAACCCTTGTACTCTGCTGGGCGCGTGTAAATAGGGGGGGCTAATAAATCGTCTTGAAAGGAATCGGTCCGCGCGCTAGTTTCGTTGCTGAGCACCCCAGGGATGAGCCGAATTACAGCATCACATACCACACTTGCAGCAAGCTCACCTCCACTAAGTACAAAATCTCCCACAGAAATCTCGCGGGTGATAAAATGATCTCGTACCCTTTGGTCGACCCCCTTATAATGACCGCAAAGAATAATTATATTTTGTTTTAAAGACAGTTCATTGGCCGTTTTCTGTTCAAAACGATGGCCGTCAGGAGTCATGTAAATAATCTCATCGTATTGACGCTCTTGTTTTAAGGCGCTGATACACTTGTCAATGGGCTCAATCATCATGACCATGCCTGCGCCACCCCCAAATTGATAATCATCAATTTGCTTGTAGTTATTTGTGCTGTAATCGCGTAAGTTGTGAAAATGAATTTCTACCAGCCCTTTATCAATGGCGCGCTTGAGTATTGAGGCCTCAAATGGGCTTCTCATGAGTTCTGGCAAAACGGTGATAATATCAATGCGCATTGAGGTTTTGATTTAGATTATTGCTGGGGTCATTTTCTTGTATGGGCATGCCCATGCAAACATAGAAAATTAATATTCAATAATTTGTTTTTAACGTTTCGGCCCAAAGGAGTTTTGATGGAGTTTACTATCTTTAGTTCATCGACCATTAAAAACAACTAACTCCATGAAAAGAAGATCTTTTATACAGAAGTCAGCGGCTGCTTCTGCGGCATTCACCATAGTACCTAGTTTTGTTTTAGGCAAAACCCACGTGCCTCCAAGTGACACCTTATATATAGGTGCAGTAGGAGTCGGGGGGCGCGGCGAAAGCGTCGTGCGCGAACTTTACGAAACGGGCAAGGTAAAATTTGTAGCCTTGTGTGATGTTGATGATGTCCGTGCAAAAAATTCCTATGAAGCTCATCCTGATGCCAAAAGATTCAGAGATTTTCGCAAAATGTACGATGATCCTCAGGTGCTAAACAGTATGGATGCGGTAATGGTGGCGACTCCTGACCACACACACGCCACGATTGCCCTGCCATTTATGCGTGAAAAGAAACACGCTTATGTCGAAAAACCGCTTACGCACAATATTAATGAGGCCAGATTGATGGCTGAGGTAGCAGCACAGATGGGTATAGTAACTCAAATGGGAAATCAAGGATCCTCAAGTGATGGCATTCGCACGGCTCAAGAATGGATTGAGGCTGGAGTAATCGGCAAGGTACACCGCGTGGATTGTTGGACCAATCGCCCTGTTTGGCCACAGGGCTTTAAGCATATAACCACAGAAGATCCCATACCCGAGACTTTAGATTGGGATTTGTGGTTAGGGCCTGCAGCAATGCGCATGTACAATAAAAACTATTTGCCCTTTAAATGGCGTGGATTCTGGGATTTCGGCACCGGATCCATGGGTGATATGGGTTGTCATATCATGGAGACTCCGTTTAAAACATTGGGCTTAAGGTTTCCTTACGAGGCTGAGGCAAGTTGTACCACTATATGGTCGAATGATTTCGTGGAGGCCAATTATCCAGAGGCTTGTCCGCCATCATCTATTGTGCGTTTAAAATTCAAAAACAAGGATCAAGATGATATTAGTTTGAATTGGTATGACGGTGGAATCATGCCCGATTTACCGCCAGAACTCAAGGACGGTGAATTGCCGGGTGATGTGAGTGGAGGAAGCATTTTCCACGGTTCTGACGGCATTATGATTACCGACACTTATTCGCGTAACCCCAGACTATTGCCCTCTGAGCGTATGCTAGATTTTGTGGCCCCAGAACAGCGTTTAACTCGTGTAACCACCACTCATGCGGGTAACTTTGTTGAGGCTTGTCTCAGTGGAGGTGAAACTTCCTCTCCATTCTCTTACGGCGGACCACTTACCGAAGCCGTACTTATGGGGAATCTGGCCATCAAAGGCTTCCAATACAAGGTGCTCAAAGAAGGAAAAGGCCCTAATGATTGGTCGCCATACAACTATCCTGGGCGTAAGACTATTTTATGGGACGGTGATGCCATGCGCGTCACGAATTGGGATTATGCCAATAAGTGGGTCAAAGGGACCTACAGAGAGGGCTGGGCGCTTTAAATCGACGATACCATAGATGCTCAGAAAAGTCTGACTTGGATTATGAGTAATGGGTCTATTAATAATAAGTAAATCGACGGGCCTCGGTGATGTAGCGCGCTAGTCTGATGACTTGATGGCTATAGCCGTATTCATTGTCATACCAGACATAAATTATCGCATTTTTTCCATCGGGACGAACGATAGTGGCGTGACTGTCAAATATTGATGGTGCCGATGATCCGATAATGTCACTGGACACCAGTTCATTGTTGAGTGAGTATTTAATTTGCTCAACCAAAGGACCTTCCAAAGCATTTTTTTTGATCAGTTGATTTAAGGCCTCTGTAGTGGTCTTTTTTTCTAGGTTGAGGTTTAATATCGCCAGAGAACCATTGGGCACAGGCACACGGATAGCGTTTGAAGTGAGCTTACCATCAAAGTGGGGGAGTGCGCGACTTACCGCTTGGCCTGCTCCAGTTTCTGTGATCACCATATTGAGCCCTGCCGCCCGGCCACGACGGTATTTGCTGTGCATATTATCCACTAGATTTTGATCATTGGTATAGGCGTGTATGGTTTCTAAGTGCCCACTGATCACTCCTAGAGCGTCATCCACTACTTTCAATACCGGAGTAATGGCATTAGTGGTACAGGAGGCCGCTGAGATAATTGGGGTGTTTTTTGGGTTGTGGTCTAAATGGTTTACCCCATAGACAATATTTGGAATGCCTTTTCCTGGTGCGGTGAGCAAGACGCGGCTGGCCCCAGTAGAGGTTAAATGGCGGTTAAGGGCTTCATGGTCGCGAAATGCCCCTGTATTGTCGATAACTAATGCGTTTTTAATGCCGTATTTGGTATAGTCTATTTCCTCTGGACCAGCAGCAGAAATCATATGGACCGTAGTACCATTGATGACCAATGCATTGTTTTTTAAATCGACGCAAACCGTTCCTGGAAAATCTCCATGTACCGAATCGTATTGGAGTAAAGAGGCTCTTTTTTCCAAAGTGTTTTGGTCCATTTTTCCTCGGGTGACAATAGCCCGCAGACGCATCATATTGCCTTTACCGGTGCGCGTCATGAGTTCTCTAGCCACTAAACGACCAATACGTCCAAATCCATAAAGCACAACATCCTGTGGTCCCGCAGATTTTTGTTTGCTCGCGCCCTGTAGTTTTTGACTGACAAAGTCGATACAGCTTTGGTGGGCATGACCACTGAGTTGAAATTCGTAGGTCAGTTTGCCAATGTCGATTTTGGCAGGGGGGAGATTCAACTGTAAAATCGCTTTGGCGACATCGACACTCTCAAAAATAGAGATTGATTTACCTACAAAAGCACCCGCATATTCATGGAGATTTAAAATCTCACTGACATTGCGGTCAAGGAGTTGATTTCTAAATAAGACCAGCTCAATGGAGTGTTCGTACCATAAATCACTGATGTATTTTATAAGTTCAACAGTGGCGCGTCTTCGGTCAGTTTGAAAGGACAGTTCTTTTTTGTAGGTCTGTTCAAAATTCATGAGAAAATTGGCTTTGGTTGTGTAAATTTTGCTGCAAAATTAGACAACTAAAACGTTTTCGTAAAATAAATACACAAAAAAACACCGGAGTTTCTAACAAGGCTCAACTCCGGTGTTTTTCTCAAGTAATTCCTGAAATTTATCGGAAAAGTATTGAGCTTTTTTCGCCTTCGCGATCATAAAAAGTCAATTTCAAAGGCCTGTTAAATTTATTTTCGACAGTATTTTTTATGTCGTCGATGTTGTTAATGGCCACATCATTAACATGGGTGATAATGGCGCCATCCAGACCCAGATTTAAGAGCTCAGAATTATTGACTTTAGTCACAATGACTCCATGCTTTGCGTCGCGCTGTTGGAGTTGCGCTTTTGTGGTATTCTTTAAAATCAGCCCTAATTCGGCCAGCGTGTAACTGTCTATTTTGCGCAGAACAACTTTTTTGACCATTTCTTTGCCTTTTCGATTTAGGGTCAGTGAGACAATGTCATCAGGTCTTTTGGCATTTAAATAACCAGTGAGGTCAGAAAATTTATAGATACTGATGCCATCTATGTTTTTTATTACATCACCCTCTTGGAGTCCAGCTTGCTGTGCTCCGCTATCTGCCTCTACACTGGCAATATAAACCCCTTGAGTGTCTTCAACGCCTAGGGCTTGGGCGCGCTTTGCATCGAGGCCGCTGCCCTGAATTCCCAAGAATCCGCGTTGTACATTTCCGTATTCCAGGATATCCTCTATAACCTTACGTGCGGTATTAGAAGGAACGGCAAAGGAATAACCCACATAAGATCCAGTTTCACTGGTTATGGCCGTGTTAATCCCCACGAGCTCACCACTGGTATTGACTAGCGCACCGCCACTATTGCCTCGATTTACTGCAGCGTCGGTTTGGATGAACGACTGAGGATTATTGTCAAATTCATTGAGATCACGGGCCTTTGCACTGATAATCCCTGCGGTCACAGTTGAGGTTAAATTAAATGGATTGCCCACGGCCAATACCCACTGACCGATTTTTACGGCATCGGAATCCCCAAATGGGATGTAGGGCAGGGGCTCTTCTGCCTCAATTTTAAGCAGAGCGATATCTGTTTTGGGATCGGTTCCTACGACTTCTGCACTATAGATGCGATTGTCGTTTAAGGTAACCTCTAAATTGCTCGCGCGCTCGATCACGTGATTGTTTGAGATGATATAGCCGTCTGGGCTTATGATGACACCACTTCCGGTGCCGATCATCGCCCTGGGGGCACCCCCACCAAAAAATAAGTCCATCATATTGCCTGGTTGTCGTGATATGGTCGTATTTTTCACGTGAACCACAGCGTGAACAGTCTTTTCGGCGGCTGCAGTAAAATCGGTTTCTAACGCTTCCGCATTATTGGTGGGAAAATTTGTAGGAATCACACTGATCGGCATGGTGTTTTCGGTGATCCTCG
>JALRAI010000003.1 GCA_023258055.1 Flavobacteriaceae bacterium
GTCTCGACCCGGTCGATCATCCCCACCACATGACTGACAAGGATTGCCATGACTTCGGGATCGCTCGACCGGGTCACGGTACGGATTCCGTCGTCAAGATTGTCGACCTCGCGTATGGGTCGGGGTAGATCAACTGACTCCGCTGCGTGTTGTGACCGCAATAATGATTTTTACTGGCGTTTACCTCAGCAGTCAAAAACGCAGTTCATCAAAAAAGCCAAAAACTTCTAAGGCCTGATTTGCGCTACAATTGTATAAATTTGTCTCAATAAAACCCTATGCCCCTAATTAATCCACAATATCATCCCAAAGGGTGGTTCAAAAATGGCCATTTTTCTACGATTTACTCGGCCAAAATAAGGCGTGGACCAATACTTGAATTTCAGCGGGATCGACTCACGCTCAGCGATGGAGATTTTTTAGATTTAGATTGGTCTCTTACCAAAACTGATGTTCACCAGGACAAAAAGTATGTGGTGATTTTGCTGCACGGCCTTGAGGGTAACGCACAACGTTCTTATATGCGCGGTCAGGCGGCCACACTCTTGGCGCAAGGATTTGATGTTTGCGCCATGAACTTTCGCGGCTGTTCTGGAACCGATAATCTAAAACTGCAAAGTTACAATGCCGGGAAAACAGAGGATTTAGATGACGTGGTGACCCATATCGCTCAATTGAATCGATATAGCCGAATTTACGCTGTGGGCTTTAGTCTGGGCGGTAGTCTTTTACTCAATTATCTCGGGAACAAAATAGGAGGCTACCGGCAAATTCACAAAGCCGCTGCCGTATCTACCCCACTAGATTTATCGGCCTCAATACAGCGACTCTCGCATTGGGATAATCGCGCTTATCAATGGGTGTTTTTATCGACCCTCAAAACTAAGTATCGCCAAAAACAGCGCGCCTACCCCTTGGATTTATCCTTAGATGCCCCCCGCGCCATGACCTCGCTAAAGGATTTTGACAATCTGTACACCGCACCCGTACACGGCTACTTCAACGCCGAAGATTATTATCAAAAAAATAGCCCGATTAACACCCTGGAGTCCGTGGAGCAGCAGGTACTGGTTCTCAATGCCTTAAACGATTCTTTTCTCTCAGAGTTCTGTCTGCCGACAAGTCTTGCGCAACGCTCAAAAAACATTTATCTTGAGACCCCAAAATACGGGGGCCATGTGGGCTTTTATAAACCCTCTGGACCTTATTATAACGAAACTAGAGTCAGCGAATTTTTTACAGCCCATGGGGCTTAATCCTAATCACGATATGAGAACTTATTTAATCGTCACCACCATAGCACTGATGCTGAGTAGCTGTGGAGAATCAAAAAAAGAAGAAAAAACAGCCCTTAAAATTGGACAAACGAGCACCCAAGTAGAGGCACCATCAGGGACCGCATTAGCCCTGAGCGGAAACGACATGATGCAATTTGACAAAAATGAATTATTGGCCAAAGGGGGCGAAAAAATCACTTTGACTTTCCGTCATGTGGGTCAATTAGACAAAAGAGTGATGGGGCATAATTTTGTGCTCCTAAAGCCTGGGACAGATATCACAGGGTTTGCCAACGAAGCAGCGAGTGCAGGCGAAGCTTCTGACTGGATCCCCAATGATGGGGTTCAAGTCATTGCTCATACTAAAATGCTCGGCGGTGGTCAAACGGACGTCATTACTTTTGACGCCCCTGAGCCAGGCGTATACGATTTCATCTGCAGTTTCCCTGGCCACTCAGCTATGATGCGCGGCACGCTCACGATTACTGAGTAAAAAGCACAGGTCCATACCATTAAAAAACCCGCCAATAGGCGGGTTTTTTAATTCCGGACAAGAAACCTTCTGTCCTATAATGACATAACTTTTCCGTTACCCGCCTCAGAGGTGGGCAAGCATCCTTGGTATACCCCAGGAACTGGATCATACCATAAAAAGTTTTCTCCTATCTCCTGAGTTTGGGTCCAGGTCCAAATAGTCATACTGCGCACTTCGTGAATCAAACCGTTGGCCATAGCGTCACTCGACACAGTAGCTTCTGGATTGCTTTCAAGGTCTTCTAGATAGGCCCAAACTTCAGTACTCCAGGCTTCACTTTGGGCCTTGTCTGCCTTCAAGTAATGAGCCAAAACGGCATCATAAGTCTGTGAGGAAGCGCCTTCTAAGTCTGTTTGATGATCGCGTTGCATGACCTCTGCCAAGGCCGCAAATCCCTTAAGGATGTGCTCTTGTCTTCGGGTTTTAGAGTAAGGGGTAAAGGCATCCTCTAATGCCGGCACTTGCTCGGCAGTAGGCAGAACCTTGCCCCAATAAAGATCGATAAATTCATGCACACCAACATCCACCGCGCCGGGTACTTCAAAATCTGTTGGGATGATCAACCCTACCATTTCCTTCAAGGCTTTTGCCTGTGAAGCGGTCAAAAAGCTCGGCCCACTCACCTGTCCTGAGCCACAACTCTGCAAAAGGCTAATGATTGTTGGGGTAGCGACTAAGGCGCCCCCACCTAAACCTAAGTTCTTTAAAGCTTGTCTTCTATTCATCAGGATTGCATTTTAAGTTGTTCTACGGCATGATTTGCTGCTCGAGCAGTAAATGCCATATAAGTCAGTGAAGGGTTCACACAGCTCGCGCTGGTCATGAACGATCCATCGGTACAATACACATTAGGGACCGCATGGATTTGATTGTTTTCGTTCAGTACGGAGGTCTTTGGGTCTCTACCCATACGGGCCGTCCCCATCTCGTGAATTCCGAGACCAGGCGCTCCTGGGTCATCCCATGGGCGGATATTTTTGTAGCCGGCCATTTCGAGCATCTCCATAGCCTGTTGCACCATATCTTTGCGCATTTCCCACTCATTCTCTTTCCACTCTACATCAAAAGTAACGGTAGGTAGGCCCCACTGGTCTTTATTGTCGTAATCCAATACCATTTTATTTTCATGGTACGGCAAACACTCACCAAAGCCCATCAGGGTCATGCTCCATTTTCCTGGGCGACTCACTAGATCTTTTAGGTCCTTTCCGTAACCAATCTCGGCAATTTGGTCGCCGTAGTTGCCTCTTGAAGCACCACCTTGATAGCCATAACCGCGCAAGAAATTAGGCTGGTCTGTTTTCCCGCCGATATTTCTAAAACGAGGAATATAAATTCCGTTAGGACGACGGCCTTTGTAGTATTGATCCTCGAAGCCTTCAACCTCAGCAAATGCCCCCGCCTTAAAGTGGTGGTCCATAATGTTGTGTCCTAATTCGCCACAATCATTACCCATTCCATTAGGGAACCGCTCACTCTTAGATTGTAGTAAGATACTCGCCGTGGCTATAGCCGAAGCGCATAAGAAAATAACTTTGGCGTTAAAAACTAGCTTTTCACCAGTCTCCGTATCGATTACTTTGACCCCTGTAGCACGTTGTGTTTCTGGATCATATATAACTTCATGAACGATTGAGTTTGGACGCAGGGTCATGTTTCCGGTACGCTCTGCTGCGGGCAATGTCGAAGAAACACTGCTGAAATAGCCCCCAAAAGGACAGCCGCGAATACAGCGGTTGCGATAAACACAATTTGAACGGCCTTCATGAGCTTTATCTCCAGTGAGGTGGGCCGCTCTTCCGATTGTCAACACTCGACCATCATCATAGTTGTCAGCAATTTTTTCTCTCAAATCACGCTCGGCACAGTTGAGCTCCATCGGCGGGGAGAAAACACCATCAGGCAAAACCTCTAATCCTAAGGCCTCGCCCGTGACTCCGATAAACTCTTCAACCTTGTCGTACCATGGGGCAATGTCCGCATAGCGCACTGGCCAATCCACGGCGATGCCTTCTCTTTTATTGGCTTCGAAATCAATATCACTCAAACGATACGACTGTCGGCCCCACATTATAGAGCGTCCTCCCACGTGATAACCACGAATCCAATCAAAGCGCTTTACTTCATTGTAGGGGTGAATGATATCATCCACAAACCAATGGGCCGCAGAGTCATGAGTGGTGTACCCTGTTCGATTTTGTTTGACTTGACGCTCCTGTTGGGCCACAGTGCGGCGTCCTTTGAATTCCATATCCCATGGATCTTTGTTTGCGGTGGGGTAGTCTTCAATGTGCTTTACCATGCGCCCACGCTCCAAAACGAGTGTCTTTAGGCCATTTTCGCAAAGCTCTTTAGCAGCCCATCCGCCACTGATTCCTGAACCCACGACGATTGCGTCGAATTGTTCGTTCGGTTTTGCCATATTTTAGATTGTTTAATTATTTGGTCTTGTTGTGCTTTAGTCGTAAAGTATTTAAAAAGCAAGAGTCCTAATTTCCTCTTTTTTTATCGATTAACCAAGCTCTGTGCCTAGAATGATGTCTCATTTAAGAACGAAAACGATTTCGATTGGAAAAAAAGAACTCCAACTCTCGATTAAATATAACTCAGCGAAAAATCGTTTATCTTAGGAGACCATTTATACAAACGACCAATTAAACTCACGATCATGACTGTAAAAAAACTATTAGCAATCAGCGCGACTTTTGCCTTGATGAGCTGTCAAAACAATATGAAAAAATCTGAAGAGACCACGACGGAGGCCCCAAAACAAAATTTTGAGATATCCCTAGCCCAATGGTCCATCCATAATCAAATCTGGGACGGCAGTATCGACCCCATGGATTTCGCCTCCGTGGCCAAAGATTTAGGCTACACCGGTTTGGAATACGTCAATCATCTATACGTCGGAGATATGGTGAATTATCCCATGAAAGAGCAAGGGCTCGATGCCGTATTAGCAGAATTAAAGCGCCGCAGCGATTCACTAGGCATGAAAAACGTACTGATCATGGTGGATGGCGAAGGCGATCTGTCTTTAGACGATGAGGCCGTTACCGCACAGGCTGTAGATAACCACAAAAAATGGGTCGATGCCGCTGCATTTTTAGGCTGTCATGCCATACGTGTGAATCTTTTTGGCGCTTCTGACCCAGAGGCTTGGGTCGCTAACTCTGTGCGCTCACTCAAAGCCCTGAGCACTTACGCCGCCGATAAAAATATCGCGGTTTTAGTCGAAAATCACGGGGGACATTCTAGTGATGCTAAACTGCTGATCCGTGTTATGGAAGGTGTAGGCATGGATAATTGCGGCACCTTAGTGGACTTTGGTAATTTCTGCTTGCGCCGTGAAAACGATGAGCGATGGGGGGCCCCTTGTGTGGAAGAATACGATCGTTACCAAGGGATAGAAGAACTTATGGCCTATGCCCATGGGGTGTCGGCTAAGTCTTATGCTTTTGATGCAGAAGGCAACGAAACCACTATGGACTTTCCAAGAATTCTTAACATCGTAAGAGATTCAGGTTTTTCAGGCTTTATCGGTGTAGAATTTGAAGGGCCGGACGCCGATCCACTGCCCGGTATGGCCGCGACAAAATCACTGATTGAAACTGTACTGATAAACTAATCACATAAAGCCAGAGGACCAAAGCCGCTTTTATAAAACAACACTAACGCATTACAACCATGAAGACCACAACTCGATTTCAACTTTCCTTTATGATGTTCCTCGAATTTTTTATTTGGGGCGGATGGTTTGTCACAATGGGAACATTTTTAGGCAATAATCTCGGGGCCAGCGGTGCAGAAACCGCCATGGCCTACTCAACCCAGTCTTGGGGGGCCATTATCGCGCCGTTTATCATCGGCCTGATTGCGGATCGATTTTTTAACGCTGAGCGCATCCTAGGAGTCCTCCATTTAATTGGGGCCTACTTGATGTATCAAATGTATCAATCCACTGATTTTGGGAGCTTTTATCCCTATGTCTTGGGTTATATGATTGGTTATATGCCGACCCTAGCGCTAGTTAACTCGGTTTCCTTCAACCAAATGAAAGACCCTGCAAAGGATTTTTCACTGATTCGCGTTTGGGGAACCATCGGTTGGATTGCCGCAGGACTGGCTATAAGCTATATCTTTCACTGGGATCCCAATCCAGAAGTCGCGGGAGATAAAGGCCTTTTGCAAAACACATTTTTAATGGTCGCCATCGCTTCAGCGGTTTTAGGGGTCTTTAGTTTTACCCTGCCCAAAACCCCGCCTAAAGCAGACGACGGATCAAAAATTACAGTACGTGATATTTTAGGACTCGAAGCGCTGAAACTGCTTAAAGACCGCAACTTCTTAGTCTTCTTTTTATCCTCTGTACTGATTTGTGTGCCCTTAGCCTTTTATTACCAGCACGCCAACCAATTTCTCTCTGAGATTGGTGTAGAAAATGCCACCGGAAAAATGACCATTGGACAGATCTCTGAGGTTCTCTTTATGCTTTTATTGCCTTATTTCTTCAAAAAGTTTGGCTTTAAAATGACCATACTTGTAGGGATGCTCGCCTGGACGGTTCGCTACCTGTTGTTTGCTTATGGCAATGCAGGAGAAGGGGTGTTTATGTTGCTTATCGGTATTGCCCTGCACGGTATTTGTTATGACTTCTTTTTTGTGTCTGGTCAGATTTACACCGACAGCAAAGCTGGTGAAAAAGTCAAAAGTGCCGCTCAAGGGCTCATCACCTTGGCAACTTATGGCGTGGGAATGCTCGGCGGTTTTTACATCGCTGGATTAATTACCGATGCTAATGTCACCGCAGAAGGTCACGATTGGGCCTCAGTATGGCAAATGCCAGCATTATTTGCCGTTGTTGTTTTCGTGCTTTTTGCTGTGCTCTTTAAAAATGAAACCATAGAATACAAGGAATAATCAACCTAAAAAATTGCTTAAAAAGAAATAATTATGAGTCGAAAAATTAGATGGGGCGTCCTAGGCGGCGGCGGAGATTCTCTAATCGGTGTGCTGCACCGTGTGGCCGCTTCGATGTACGACGCCTATGCGCTAACAGGCGCCGTGTTTAATCCAGATTACGAGCAAAATAAAGCTTTTGCTCAGGAAATCGGGATTCCACTAGAGCGCATTTACCCTGATTTTGATGCCATGGTCGAGGCCGAGTTGGCTTTGCCAGAGGAAGAGCGCATTCAAGTTTTTTCAGTACTCACCCCAAACTTTCTGCATTTTCCAATGGCCAAAAAGCTCATGGAAAACGGCTTTCACGTGATTTGTGAAAAACCCATGACCATGAGTCATGCAGAGGCTTTGGTTTTAGAACAAATTCAAAAAGATAAGGGGGTGCTTTTTGCGCTAACCCATACCTACACAGGCTATCCGATGATTCGCCAAATGAAAGCCATGATTAAACAAGGGGCTATCGGAGCAATACAAAAAGTGGACGCCCAATACTATCAAGGCTGGATCAACCCGATTATTCACGATCCAAAGCAGCGCTCTTCGACTTGGCGTCTGGATCCTTCAAAATCAGGGATCAGTTGCTGCATGGGCGATATAGGAGTGCATGCATATCAAATGCTTGAGTATGTGACCGGTCAAAAGATTGAGTCGGTTTTGGCCGACCTCAACCATCTTTACGATGATAATCAAATGGACATCGATGGCACGGTATTATTGCGCCTAGGCAAACATGTTAAAGGAGTATTACGCGCGAGTCAAATCGCCACAGCAGAGGAAAACAACTTTAGTTTGGCCATTTATGGACGCGAAGGCGCCTTAAAATGGGAGCAAGAAAATCCTAACTATTTAACCCTTCTCAAAGATGGGCAACCCGCTCAAATCCTCAAACCAGGACATAGCTACAACAGTGACTTTTCTTTGGCGGGCACCAAATTGCCGCCGGGACATCCAGAGGGTATTTTTGATGCTATGGGCAATATCTACAGAGGTATGGCCAAAGCCGTACGAGGAGAATCATTTACCGATGGAGAATTCCCTTCCATGGAAGATGGAGTGCGTGGCATGAAGTTTATCGAAACGGCCGTGGTGTCCCATGCTGAAGGAAATGTTTGGAAAACCCTATAGATTCAGAAAACGCTTTAAATAAAAATCATGAAAACGATCAAAGGACCTGCAGTATTTTTAGCCCAATTTATGGACGATAAAGCGCCCTTTAACAGCCTAGATGGCTTGTGTCAATGGGCGGCAGACCTCGGATATAAAGGCATACAAATTCCCACATGGGAATCCAGACTCATCGATTTAACTCTTGCCGGTCAAAGCAAAGATTACTGTGATGAATTGCAGGGTAAAATCCGTTCCTATGGACTGGAAATTACTGAACTTTCGACTCACCTGCAAGGGCAACTTGTGGCGGTGCATCCGGCTTATGACCTCATGTTTGACAACTTTGCTCCGGACGATTGTAAAAACAATCCGAAAAAGCGCACCGAGTGGGCCCGAGCGCAGCTCATCTCTGCTGCCAAGGCTAGTGGTCATTTGGGTTTAAAGGCCCATGCCACCTTTAGCGGGGCTTTGCTTTGGCACACCTGGCATCCCTGGCCACAGCGCCCTGATGGCCTTGTTGAACTGGGCTTTGCAGAGCTGGCCAAACGTTGGTTGCCGCTTTTGAATGAGTTTGAAAACAACGGTGTGGCGGTTTGCTATGAAATTCATCCAGGAGAAGACCTCCACGACGGAGTAACCTTTGAGCGTTTTTTGGAGGCTACAGGTAACCACAAGGCCGTTAATATTCTCTATGATCCCAGTCATTTTGTTTTGCAACAGCTCGATTATCTGGCTTATATAGATCATTATCACGAATTCATCAAGGCTTTTCACGTAAAGGATAGTGAGTTTAAACCCGACGGCAAGCGCGGTGCCTTTGGCGGTTATGGGGATTGGAAAGATCGAGCGGGCCGCTATCGCTCACTCGGCGACGGACAAATCGATTACAAGTCTGTGTTTAGTAAACTCACCGAATACGGCTGTGATGTATGGGCCGTTATGGAATGGGAATGTGTGATTAAAAGTCCAGAGCAAGGCGCTCGGGAAGGGGCTAAATTCATTCAAGACCGCATTATAGAGGTGACCCATAAGCGATTTGATGATTTTGCTGGGTCAGAAATTGACCAAGAACACCTCAAAAAGATATTGGGCCTTTAATTGAAAAAGTAGAGGGTCGTCCAAAGCGATAGAGCCTCTGCACAAGAAAAAAATAACATTAATTACGACCAAAATGACCAAATTAAACTACACGATCATCGGCCTACTCGCCTTAGTGGCGGCCTGTGGCCAAGGACCCCAGCAGTCAGAAGCTACAGAAGGACCAGCTGCAGCTGTAGAACCGACAGCCCCAGAAGAAACAGAAGTTTGGACCCCAGTGCCCAATAAGGTGGACCCTTTTGGTCAAAACGGTGCGCCAAGTGACGCCATAGTGTTATTTAATGGGCAGAATTTAGATCAGTGGATCTCTGCTGTAGATAGTACTGCCGCTCAATGGACCATTAACCCCGACGGCAGCATGACCGTAGCCAACGGCACTGGTGATATTCAAACCAAAGAAAATTTTGGCAGTGTACAACTCCATGTGGAATGGCGCAGCAGCCCTGAAAATACCGCAAGTGGTCAGGCCAAAAGTAACAGCGGGGTATACCTGCAGAACCGCTACGAAGTTCAAGTCCTGGACAATAATGACAACCCAACCTATGTCAATGGAATGGTGGGCTCTTTGTACAAACAATCCCCGCCACTTGTTATGGCCTCTGTTACTACGGGGTCTTGGAACAGCTACGACATCATTTATCACGCTCCCGAGTTTGATGATCAAGGCGCCATGAGTCGAGCTCCCAAAATTACTGTATTGCACAATGGGGTGTTGATTCAAGATGGTTTTGACCTGCAAGGGACTACAGAATATATCGGCTGGCCTAAGGTTAGCCCGCATGGCCCAGGACCGATAAAACTTCAAGACCACAACGACCACAGTGGGGTTTCGTACAGAAATATTTGGGTGCGCCCCTTAAACTGATTCAACTAAATCATCTTTATGAAAAACTTATTATCGCTTACCTTAATTCTGGCGTTAACCGCCTCCTGTCAAAACAACAATAAATCGACCATGACAAAACAAGCCCCAGCTGAGGAAGAAGTCACTCCTGGTGAGTGGATCACTCTTTTTGACGGCACTAATTTCGATCAATGGCGCGGCTATTTATCTGAAGATATGCCCGAGGCCTGGAGCATTGTGGACAGTGCCCTAGTTTTTACCCCAGGGGGTAAAGGCGGTCAAAATATCATCACCAAAGACCTCTATTACAACTTTGAACTCTCCCTAGAGTGGAATATAGCCTCAGGGGGTAACAGCGGAATTTTTTGGGGCGTTATGGAAGATCCTGCTTACCCAGAGGCCTATCAATCCGGACCGGAAATTCAAGTTTTGGACAATGCCAAACACCCAGATGCCTTTGTCGGAGAAGGCACCCACACGGCTGGAGCATTGTACGATATGATTGCCCCCTCTGAGGATCACACAAATCCCGCAGGTTCTTGGAATCATTGTGTGCTGCGCGTAGACCATAGAATCAATCAAGGCTTGGTTTTTATGAATGGCCATCAAATTGTAGAATTTCCACTACACGGGGATCAATGGACCGAAATGGTCGCCAAGTCAAAATTCGCCGACTGGCCAGTTTTTGCGAAATCCCCTAAAGGCCATATCGGACTTCAAGACCACGGGGACAGAGTGGCGTATCGTAATATTAAGATCAAACATCTAGTGGACTAAACTCAATTTTTGACCCCTATTTTTCAGGACAGATCAATCCGATTGACTCCATATGATACTTGAAAATGAATTATATCTGAGCCTGGGCTATTGCGTCTTTATGCTGTGCCTATTTCTGGTTTTTCGAGCCTTTCCTCCAAAAAAAATAAACCACCTCTATGGGTACAGGACAGCGCGCTCCATGGCTAACGACATTGTTTGGAAAGACGCCAATGACTATTCTATGAAACTCGGGGTAAAGCTCGGGGTATATGGCTTGTTTTTACCCTTGTTTTACTATTTCATTTGGCCGGAACAATTGATGCTAGCCACGGTACTTACCCATACCGCTGCTTTACTGTGGATCGTCATCGGTACGGAACGCTACCTCAACAAACGCTACGACAAAAAGGGACAGCCAAAGAATACAAGCCTAAAAGACTAGATTCCTTACCTTTGTCCATCCAATGATGGTTTGATATGATTCATTCAATGACAGGGTTCGGCAAAAGTGTACTTGCGCTTCCGGGCAAAAAAATAACTATAGAAATTAAATCACTCAACAGTAAGGGTTTAGACCTGAGTGCTCGTATGCCAGCAGCCCTTAGGGAGAAAGAACTCGTAATGCGTGATCGTTTGGCTAAGGCCTTGAAGCGTGGTAAAATAGACCTGTCTGTATTTTTAGAATCCACAGGTGGTGAGCGCTCAGCTCAGTTAAACACTCCCGTAATTCAAGCCTATATGGCTCAATTAGAAACTCTAGCAGACGGCCCTGAAATAGAGCGCCTACAAATGGCCTTACGTCTGCCTGAGAGTATACAGACCGAGCGGGAGACTGTTGATGAAGAAACAGCCGAGGCTTTGATGCAGAGCTTAGACCAAGCCGTAGTCGCCTTAGAGGAGTTTCGTGCCGCCGAAGGGGCAGTGCTCGCTGAAGATTTCCAGGGGCGAATTGAAATAATACGTCAGCTCTTGGAACAAGTAAGCCAGCAAGATAAAAATAGAATTCCGCAAGTCCGCGCGCGTCTGCTCAAAGCGGTCCAAGAACTTGAACAAACAGTAGATCAAAATAGATTTGAACAAGAGCTGGTTTACTATTTGGAAAAATACGACATCACCGAGGAAACTGTGCGCCTTAACAATCATCTTGATTACTTTTTAAGCACCATGAAGTCGGAAGAATCTAATGGCAAGAAACTCGGTTTTATCACCCAAGAGATCGGCAGAGAAATTAACACCATAGGTTCCAAAGCCAATGATGCAACTTTACAGCAACTGGTTGTCCAAATGAAAGATGAGCTCGAAAAAATTAAAGAACAAGTCTTAAACGTATTATAATGCCAAATCGCGGTAAGCTCATCGTATTTTCGGCCCCTTCTGGCAGTGGGAAAACCACGATCGTCCGTGCCTTATTAGAGCGCCCATCGCTAAATCTAGACTTCAGCATCTCCGCGACCTCACGAGCCCCACGCGGTAAAGAAATTCACGGAAAAGATTACTATTTCCTCAGCACAGAAGCCTTTGAAAAGGCCATAAAAGACAGGGAATTTCTTGAATGGGAAGAGGTTTATCCCGGTCAGTACTACGGCACCTTAAAGAGCGAAGTTGATCGTTTACGCGACCAAGGCAAAAACGTCGTTTTTGATATTGACGTCAAAGGAGGAATGTCCATAAAAAAGGCCTTTGGACCTGAGGTTTTAGCCATTTTCGTACAACCACCGAGTGTCGAAGTGCTCGCCCAAAGACTCAAAGGTCGCGGGACTGAAAGTGAGGAGAAAATAAAACTAAGACTGGACAAAGCCCAGCAAGAATTGGCCTTTGCTCCATCTTTTGATCATGTCCTGATCAACGATGAATTGACTCTAGCCATCGAGCAAGCCGAGGCTTTAATTTTAGAACATATTGGTCAGGCCCATGGGGAAAAATAAATGCATAGGGCTTTATTTTGGAACCTTCAATCCTATACATGTCGGGCATTTAAACATTGCTCATTATTTTGCGCACCACAGTAATCTGGACGAAGTTTGGCTGGTAGTCACCCCGCAGAATCCGCTGAAAACCAAAAACAGCCTATTGGCCGATTACCATCGTGCCGCTCTTGTGGATATTGCCCTGGAGGATTATCCTCGGCTAAAAACATGCCGGGTAGAATTTGATATGCCCCAACCAAATTATACGGTGAACACCCTAGCGGTGCTTCAAGAACAATATCCCGATTATAGTTTTTCTTTAATCATGGGGCAGGACAACCTAGATCATTTGCACAAGTGGAAAAATTACCAATGGATTTTGGAACATATTCCTATTTTGGTCTATCCAAGAGTCGCCTCTGAAAAGGAATCTAATACGGCCGAGACGCAAGCACAGGTCAAAGGGGATATTACCCGGGTAAATGCCCCTATTTTTGAACTCTCCTCAACCTTCATTCGCAAAGCTATTAAAGGCGGGAACGACATCCGCCCTATGCTGCCTGAAAAAGTTTGGCGCTATATCGATGAGATGAACTTCTATAAATAAAAACCGCCGGGCCCTTTTTGGTGACCCAGCGGTTCTGCTAACTAAATAACCAACCAAAAAAATTACTTTTTTTTGCGGCCCTCGAGGTCTTCGAAGACCAAAACATCTAAAGCAATAACGCCATGGGCTGAAATCAAATTGCCCTCTGAATCATAATCTATTGTTAAAGTTTGAGCCGCCATTTAACGCCATGGAATATTGCGAAATTTGAGGTCCCATTTCAGGGAGCGTTCTAAAACTTGATCCGCACATAATTTGCCCAATAGAATTCATTAAATTAGTCCCATGAAGCAACCGACTAAACCAGTTATATTCGACTATGGCGTTATTGGCGGTGGAAGCTGGGCCACAGCCATCGTCAAAATGCTCTGCGAGACTCAAGCACAAGTTGGGTGGTATATGCGCAATGAGCGAGCCATCGATCATATTAGAGGGGAAGAACACAACCCTAATTACTTGAGTTCCGTTTCCTTCAATGTCGATCAACTCTACCTCAGCAATGACATTAATGAAATCGTCTCTAAGGCCAAGGTGGTGATTTTGGCCATCCCCTCAGCATTTTTAAGTGCAGAGCTCGAAAACCTAAAAAGCCCTTTACAGGATAAGTTAGTTTTTTCTGCCATTAAAGGGATTGTGCCACAGAGTAGCTTAATTGTCGGGGCGCACCTAATCGAGCACTACAAGCTCCCTTTGGGATCTATTGGCGTCATTACAGGCCCTTGTCATGCCGAAGAGGTCGCTTTGGAGCGCCTGTCCTATTTGACCATCGCTTGTGCCCATAAGCCCAATGCGCAAATGGTCGCAAAGGCGCTCAGCAGCAGTTATATAAAATGCTCTGTGAGCGATGATATCATGGGAACAGAATACGCCGCAGTCCTTAAAAATATCTATGCCCTTGCCGCAGGTATTGCCCATGGACTCGGTTATGGGGATAACTTTCAAAGTGTTCTGATGAGTAACGCCATTCGTGAGATGAAGCGCTATGTCAAAAAAGTGCACCGCATGAAACGCAATATTAATGGATCGGCCTATCTCGGAGATTTATTGGTCACAGGGTATTCAGTCTTTAGTCGCAACAGAATGTTCGGGACCATGATTGGCAAAGGCTATACCGTAAAAAGTGCTATGATGGAAATGAAGATGGTCGCTGAGGGTTATTACGCCACCCAAAGCGCCTATCTGCTCAACAAGGAAAAAGGCAAAAAACAAGCTAAAACACCGATTATCGATGCGGTCTATCAGGTTTTGTACGAGGGAAAATCTCCAAAAAAGGTGTTTACTGCTTTGACCGAAAAACTAGATTGATCAAAAGCTGCTTTTGAATTGATCTAAAAAGCGTAGGTCATTTTCACTGAGCAAGCGTATGTCCGGAATTTGATGCAACAACAATGCAATGCGATCAATCCCCATACCGAAAGCGAATCCAGAATAAACTTCAGGGTCGATGCCACAATTTTTCAAGACATTGGGGTCCACCATACCACAGCCCATAATCTCGAGCCAACCAGTTCCTTTGGTCATTTTGTAATCGGTTTCTGTTTCCAGTCCCCAATATACATCTACCTCAGCACTGGGTTCTGTAAATGGAAAATACGAAGGGCGTAGGCGAATTTTTGAAGTGCCAAAAAGCTCTGTCGTGAAATGAGCCAGGGTCTGTTTCAAATCTGCAAAGCTCACGTCCTTATCTACATAGAGGCCTTCGATTTGGTGAAAAAAGCAATGTGAACGGGCGGAAATTGCTTCATTGCGATAAACACGGCCTGGAGAAATCGTACGAATAGGGGGCTGATGCTCTTCCATATAACGCACTTGAACTGAGGAAGTGTGAGTGCGCAACAAAATATCCGGGTCAGTCTGAATAAAAAATGTGTCTTGCATATCACGCGCCGGGTGATACTCTGGTAAATTTAAAGCCGTGAAGTTATGCCAATCGTCCTCGATCTCTGGCCCCTCTGAAACATTAAAACCAATGCGCGAAAATATGTCGAGAATACGGTTTTTAACCAGTGAAATCGGGTGTCTTGCACCTAACTTCTGCGGCAGGCCAGGACGGGTTAAATCTCCATAAATCCCTTGGGTGTGTTCGTTTTGGGCCAAAGCGGCCTTACAATCATTGACACGCTGCTCTGCAGCATTTTTAAGGGCATTGACCGCCTGACCAAAGTCCTTTTTTTGCTCTGCTGGAACTGATTTAAAGGCGGCAAAAAATTCATTCAAAAGGCCTTTTTTGCCTAAATAAGCAATGCGAAAGGCTTCAATTTCTTCTTGCGTCTGCCCCTGAAATTCAGCGACCTTGGCAATATGCTGGTTTATTTTATCGATCATCGATAAGCGTGTTTGAAGGCGTAAAAATAGGGATTTTATCCTGAACTAGTCGATCAGTTTTTGGGCTAAAAAATACTGCACTATGGCTTCTTTCATCAGTACGGCTTGTTCCCCGGCTCTCAATGCGGGTAGTGGCTCTGTGTTTTTATAGTGAGGCCAACCTTGGTCATCTACAAAATCAAAACTGTAATACCCATAGGGTTCGAGCAGTTTACATATGGCAATATGCATGAGATTTATCTTTTCGTCTTTTTTAAAACGCCGATGGATTTGACCAAGTTCTTGAACACCGACTAAGTAGATTATAGCGTCCAAATCCAATGGGTCTCCATCAGAAAATTGAGCACTTAATCGCTCGACCAAATGATCCCAACGTTGTTTTAATAAGGCGTCTCTTGACATGGGACAAAAATAAGCCGAATAAAATTCATTTGCCAAGAAATCCTATCTTTACAAGACATCCAAAACCATGCATTTATTTGACCTCCTTTTATTGATTCTTCTTGGCTTGGGCTTCTTGTGGGGAATGCGCAAAGGGCTCATCCAAACCATGGCCTCACTTTTGGCTCTAATCTTAGGTATTTACGTCGCCCTAAGGTATAATGGAGCTCTGGCACAATTACTGACTCAGTGGTTTGATTGGTCCAAAAAAAATGCAGACTGGGTTTCTTTTATTGTTCTGTTTATTTTGACCGTCACGGCGATCGTAATCTTGGGCAAATGGGTGACAAAACTCGCGGGGCTTGTCGCGTTAGGTTGGATTAATCGCCTTTTAGGGGCCCTACTCTACACCGCACAAACTGCCTTAATTTTAAGTTATGTGCTCTGGTTTTTTGCTCAAGTCAAACTCGATGATTACCTCTTACCTGAAAACACAAAAACTGAGTCTAAGTCTTATGCGCTTATAGCTGGATTTGCCCCGAGGGTAACCCCCATGATCCAAGATTTTTGGAACAGTCATTGGGGCTCAAATCAAGAGAACCCCCAAAATCAAGAGTAATTGCTTTTTGGCCTTCTATAAAGCCTTCAAGTCTTGAGCCAAGACCCAGCCTCGGCGACCGTCTGTAAGTTCGACCTCTTGCCACTGGTCTTGAGTTTGCAGCAATCTTAGCTTAGTTCCGGCATGTAGCTCAAAGAGGGCGTCATCACTTAATCTGGGGCCTGAACGCACACTCATTTCTTGCTGAAAAACTATGGCCCAACGATAGTTTTTACTGTAGGACTGAGTTTTTTGGCCTAAGAAAACAGACCCGCCAAAAAGCATCAAACTCAAAAGAGCAGTCACAAAGCTCAATCGCTTGGCCCCTGGGGACTCGACCCAGCGAAAACTCAAAACAGCAAAAACAAAAAGGGCCATAAAAAGGATACTCAACCAGGCCCATGCATCAGCGGTGAGCAACTGGCCCGAGGCCTCATCCCACTTTTGGAACAAGGTCTTAGGTTGTGCACGCACCACATCGATTAAGGCATTTTGCACATAGGCCCTATTGGCCTGAATGTCGGGATCCTTTGGCGCTAGTTCTAATGCCTTTTCGTAATAGTAAATACTCGAGGCCAAATCATTTAAATAGTAATACGCATTGGCCATATTGAAATAAATTTCTCCACTGTGCACACCTGACTCAAGCACGGCTTCCCAACGCATTATCGCCTCCTTATACTGCTGATTTTTATAAAGCTGATTGCCCTGATCAAACCAGTTGTCTGCTTGACCTTGGCTCAGGCCTTTCATGGGCGTCAAAAGCGCGAATAAAACTGATATATAAATTATTCTAGACCTCATCCTTTGGTGCTATTGATCATTTTTTAGTGCTGTTGACCATTGAAATTACTTCCTGGGCTTCGCTGTAGTCATTTTGTACATCCACAGCGGTCGTCGGGGCATAGCGCGCGCGCTCACAGCGCTCAATAAGCCCAATTAGTCGCTCTATTGCCTCGGGCGCTACATTGCGCTGAGTCATCAATTTACTTATATTTTCTTTAGACAGTCCCGAAGTCTCTAGCTTTAGTTTTGCTTTTAAAAATAAGTGCAATGAACGTTCCAAAGCGCCGTAAAATGCCGAAGGATTATTCTGCTGGGCTTTGGCCTCACTGAGGTATTGAGCGATCAAACGTTTGCGCTGCCTCTGAGCGCGCGCGGCAGTATCTCCCAGATAACGCTCTCTTACAGCGCTCAAAGCAAACCATACAGGAAGCAAGAGCAAGAGCCCTAAAATCCATTGCCAATAGGCCCAAGTTCCAAACCAGGGTGTCGGGTTTGTCGGGGTCCAATCAGCCTTGAGCTTTATGTATCTGAAGCGCTCTTTATCGACAGGCACTGTTGATGCGCTTTGGTCTGAGGCACTTTGCTGGGTCGTTTCTTGCTCTGGGCCATTGATCACATTCACCACGTGGTCTGTGGCGGTTTTTGTGATGTAGCGCTCTAGGTTTGGATCAAAATAGGAAAAACTCAACTCAGGCAAAGGATAATTCCCCTGGTTTTGCGGCACCAGAGTATAAACTTCAGCCACTGATCCGCGCATCCCCGTGCTACGCGTACTGATTTTATCACTGCGCGCTGGTTCATAAACCTCAAAGGCATTTGGAAACTGTGGCTTTGGTAATTCAAAGAGTTTGAGATTACCCTCACCCCGCACTGTAACACTGTACTCAAGGGACTCTTGAGCATCAAGTTCTGTACGAGAAATCGAGGTGTCAAAATCAAAATAACCCACGGCTCCTGTAAAATCCTCGGGGCGGTTTACTAGGGGCAGTGGCTTTACCTCGATGGTGCGACGACCCGCAGAAATCGTTTTATTGACCCGCGTGGTCATAAAGCGCCCAAAGAAATCCCTACGGTTAGATCGAACATCTATAGGCACGTCCAAAGTCAAGGGCTCAATACTGAGTTCACCAGTCTTTTGGGGATAGAGCACGGTAGTGCGCAAGATAACATAGCGATAATCCTCACCCCGGTACTGTCCTTCATAAATCTGCAATTGTCCCTTTTGATCTAAAGTTTGACTCCAAAAATCGGCGTACTTGGGGGAGTCAATTTCGCGCCAATTGCTGGTAATACTCACCTGATTGGACACGTATAATTTATACACCACCGTAATGGCTTCGTTTAGGTAAGGGTTGGTGTTTGAAACCTCAGCGACCAAATGCACGTTTTCGCTGGCCAAATAATCGGCATTATTTCCGTCTTTGGGGATTTCAACAGCCTCAGTAACCATAACTTCGACAGGGAGCGATTTATAGCGCTGGCTATCGATTTCAATGGCGGCTTGACCAATAGTGATGGCCCCCTTGCGCAGTGGGGCTAAGAAAAAACTGTAGGTCTTGGAGTACGAACGCTTACCATTGATCCATGAATTGCTGATCGATTGATTAGGACCCCCTAGAACTCTAAAACCTTCAAAGTCTGGTGGCTCAAAATTATCTCCGTCTTCGTTCATTTCGAAGTCGATACGCAGACGCTCATTGAGTCCCAATTTCTTTTTGCTGACCTTGGCGACAAATTCTACCTGAGCCTCGAGTCCCATAGGTGCGGCCAATACAAAAATCAATATGATGTATTTTACAATAGCCTTCATCTTACCAATCCTTTGAGCGTTTTACCTTGGCTCCTTTGGCCTTCTGCAAATTCATTTTGTCTTGAACCTTTTGCTCTTCATTATTCATAGCCTCTAGCAGATTTTTAATCTGCTGAGGAGACAATTGGCCTGGCTTGGGTTGCTGTGGCTTTTGATCCTGATTTTGATCGTTTTGATTTTGGTTATTGCCCTGCTCATCGCCCTTTTGATCCTTGGGGTCTTTTTGATTGTCTCCCTGATCTTGCTGGTCTTGATTGTCTTGATTATCCTGGTTTTCGTCGTTTTGATTAGGATCATTGTTGTTGTCCCCGTCCTGGTCCTTTTGATCTTGCTGGTTTTGGTCCTCTTTCTCTTCTTGATCCTTTTTATCGTCTTTATTTTCGTCTGGAGGGGGTGGATTTTTTTCCAAAAGATCCTGAGCTACTGCGAGATTATAACGGCTCTCATCATCTTGCGGATTATTGCGCAAAGCATCTTTATAAGCCTCAACCGCTTCCTGATACATTTTTTCTTTCATAAAGGCATTGCCTAAATTGTGGAAGGCCCGATGTTTATGATCATAATTAGAGGCGTCTTTTGCTGCTTGCTTGAATCGAAAAAGAGCTTCTTTATTCTGGCCCCGCAGGTGGTATTCATTTCCTAAATTAAACGCTCCATCCTCTCGCTCGCCGAGTGCAAGAGCCTTGCGATAATCGGCCTCAGCCTGAGCAAATGATCCCTCAGCCAAATGGGTTGCCCCACTGGAAAGTGCCTTTTGTGCCTCTGGCGTCACAGGAATCTGCTCCTGGGCGTTCTGTTGTGCAAAGAGCCCTTGAGACTCAAGTGAAGCATGCGTTAACACCCCTAACAAAATGATATTTCTAATGCCTTTTCTAATCCTCATCACCTTGTTCATTAAACAAATTTAATTTTTTTAACCAATTGGTTTTGCGCTCGAGCATGAAGGAGTCCGCGAGCAATAAGGCCAATGCCAAAGCTAAAAACCACTGAAATTGGTCTTTAAAATCCGTGAACTGCTTGGACTCAAACTCCGTCTTATCCATGGCGTTGAGTATGTCTTGAACCTGGGCCACAACCTCTTTGGTTTGGGTGCCATCGATATATTTGCCCTCACCCCATTCCGCGATATTTTGTAAGTTCTGGGCATTGAGTTTAGTGATGACTTGATTGTTGTTCTCGTCTCTTTTGTAATACTGTAAAACCCCGTTGCGTTTTATCGGGATAGGCGCCCCAGCAGAACTGCCCACACCAATGGTATAAACCTGAATCCCAGCCTCCACAGCTTGACGCACTACGTCCTGATCATTGCCTTGATGATCCTCGCCATCGCTGACAATAAACAACACTCTATTGGTCTGTTCTTGGTCGTTGTAATAGGTCTTAGAAAGATTAATCGCTTCATTAATGGCCGTCCCTTGCGAAGAAACCATATCGGTATTCATATTGCTTAAAAACAACTTGGCCGAAGCAAAATCTGTCGTTATGGGGACTTGTGGAAAGGCACTGCCCGCATAACCAATTACCCCAACACGATCTCCCACCAAATTGTTGATGATCTGCGTGACCAGTTGTTTGGACTTTTCCAATCGATTAGGCGCCACATCTTCGGCAAGCATACTTTTAGACACGTCTACAGCGAAGACCACATCTACCCCTTGACGTGTCACGGTCTCTATCTTTGACCCTAATTTTGGATTGACCAGAGCAATAATCAAGCAGGCCATGGACAAAGACCACACACTAAACTTGATCCAAGATTTAATCAATGATCGGTTTGGCCCCAATCGATCGATGGCTATTTTGGAGAAAAACTTTCTCTGTACGGTTTTCTGCCAAAGGATGCGCCCCACAAAGAAGGCCAGTGCCACAATCAGCAGCGCAAGTCCATAGAAATATATTGGTTGCTCGAGCTGATACATCAGATAAAACTTTTAAATAGGGTTTGGCGCATGAGAAATTCAAAAAACAACAAAGCAAAAGCTGCTAATATAAGGGGGCGGTAGCCTTCGTCATACTGCTGATATTTAAACTCTTCTACCTCTGTTTTCTCAAGCTTGTTGATTTCATCGTATATCTCGCCTAATTTTGAGTTATTGGTGGCGCGGAAATATAAACCCCCGGTGGTTTGTGCGATTTCTTGAAGTAAGGCTTCGTCGATTTCTACCGGCACCTTACCGTATTGAAACTGACCATTAGGCCTCATGCCCACTGGCGAAAGGGCCAAACCGTTAGACCCTAAACCTATGGTGTAAACCTTTATGCCAAATTCCACGGCTAGCTCACTAGCGGTACGCGGGTCAATAAATCCAGAATTATTCACCCCATCGGTCAGCAAGATGATTACCTTACTTTTTGCCCGACTCTCCTTAAGGCGATTCACCGCAGTGGCCAGACCCATACCTATGGCCGTGCCCCCTTCAATAATGGTATTGTATTCGATAGACTTTAAAGCCGAGAGCACAAGTGTTTTATCGCTAGTAAGTGGAGTTTTGGTATAACTTTCCCCGGCGTACTCCACCAAGCCTAAACGGTCGTTCGGACGGTTATCAATAAATCGCGCAGCCACCTCTTTAAGGGCTTCAAGCCGGTTTGGAGTGAGATCACGCGCCAGCATACTGGCCGATACGTCTATGGCCATGACAATGTCTATTCCACGAGAGGTTTTGATCCGCGTGCTTTGGTCTACATGCCTGGGTCGAGCCAGGGCAATAACGATCAGAACCACTGCCGCAATGCGCAGCACCCAAAGAAATGACTTGGCCCAAGACCAGTACTTACTGCTTTGGCCTG
Source organism: Flavobacteriaceae bacterium (assembly GCA_023258055.1). Lineage (GTDB taxonomy): Bacteria > Bacteroidota > Bacteroidia > Flavobacteriales > Flavobacteriaceae > BACL21. The sequence goes on from JALRAI010000003.1 coordinate 21,787, forward strand.
CATTGCTCAGGGACGACATTCTCCATTCGGCATTATGGCGGCGGCGACTTTTGTAAAACCAAAAAATCAGCACCGGTACTAGGCCCAGAAGCCAAAACCACTCCGGCGAAACAAATTCAAAAGTCCTTGTCATGGCGCCTCGGCTTTTTGTTGGGTCTGTGGAATTTCCAAAGACACCGAATTAATAATGCGCTCTTTTATACCTTGTGCAAATCGATTGTCCTCGACAAAAGCGACCATTACGGTTTGAATCCCTCCTTGCTGATCAAAAACCAAAAGTTCGTATTGATGCGGATCAGTCCCTACCCGGCCTGAAGTACTCGCGACATAAAAACTGCCATAGGCACGCAGCCCTTTAATGCCTTCAGGAGTTTCAAAAGATTCGTCCTTTACAATCAAGGTTCTGGCTCCCTGCTCCTCTAAAAGGGCTAAAGAGCGGTTTAAAGCCATGGCAATGTCCCAATTTTCTTGGGGATGCGCCTCTGTGGATGTCACTGCTATATAGAAATCATCTTCCAGGGTAAAGGCCTCAAAAATAGCAGTGCCCTTAGCAGAAAGACTGTCTTGATCAGGATGCTTATAAATCTTGCGCACTAAGATTTCAGGCGATTCTAAAATTACGGCAGGCACTCCATACTCACTTTTATACCATGGCCCCTGTGCCATGTCTTTCATAGCGTTACCGAAAATCTGATCCTTCGCTTCTTGGGGCCCCACATAAAACACATAGGACGCCAAGGCCACAACTAAAAAGGCCGAAGAAAAAACAATACGGCGCTTGCGTTTTTGCCTGAGCAACAGCTCAGCTCTAGCGGCGGCATCCAAGGCCTCTTGCTCGTCTTCTGGCTCTGGCTGGGGAATACCTGCTTTAAGAGATTCAATGATTGTTTTGGCCTGAGCTAGGTCCATTTCCCACTGCTGGGGGGTCCCTTGACCCTTTGCAAACTTTATCAAATCCGCGCGGCGCAAGATCTGGCCTAAACTTGATATGGTCTGTATTTCGATTACAAAATGCCCCGCATTACGGTGTAGTTCCAGGCGGTCTAAAAGTTCCTCTGTGGTGCTCTCTAAGGCCCTGGAATCAATTTCTCTATGAATGTAGGTTTTTAATAGATCTGTCAGCTCGGTGTACAGCGCCTTAAATTCATGGGGCGCTTGGGCCCCCTGTAGCGCAACTTTTTCGAACCTTTGACTAGCCTGCTCATAAGGGGGGAGTGGCGGTGGTGGTGGGGCTTGAACTTCAGATTTTTTTCTGCGCCAAAACCAAAACAATCCGCCTAGGGCTAGAAGACTTAAAAGACCCAGCCACGGCCAAATCGGACCCTTCTCTAAGGGCACTTGGGCCGATGGTTTAATGGCAAAAATCTGTTGCTGAGTTGTGTCTACTGGTATGGTCAAAACAGCCACATCAAATTCTGGCGTATCAAAAGCGCTATCGTTAATCATCACCCTTTGTTTGCTCAAGCGATGGTAGCCAGAATCGAATTGGGTTAAGCCGTATTTTTTGCGCAATTCCCAGCGATATTTATTGTTTTGATCTCTCAAGGTGTCCACGGCATAACTGCGGATGACCTCAAAAGCCCCAAAAGATTTACCCTCTGGAAACATGACAAAATCAGTACTGTCCGCCTGAACTTGAATTAAAAATTCGAGCTCTTCTCCGATCCTCATTTGGGTGGTGTCTAAAGAGGCCTGAACTTGGGCCCTCAGTGGGGTAAGCAAAAGTAGGCTGAAGATCAACAGAGGACCAAAAAGCACCCGGCCTCTTATCGAGCCCCAAGCAAAACTTCTATGTTTTCTCTCTGTCATCACCCTCTATGCTCTGTTTTTAAAATAGCCCAAAAGTTTGCGCACATAGCTTTCCTGTAAACTACAGTCAATGGTGCCTGCGCCACATTTAGAAAAAGCCTCATGAAATTCGGCAACCTTTTTTTGATAGGCCAAATGATGATTGCGCCTTACAGATTTACTGCCGGTGTGCACCAAACGGCGCTGTCCAGTTTCGCGATCCAGCATTTCTATCATCCCTAAATTGGGCAGGGCCGCCTCGCTTTGGTCATACACCCTTATGCCTGTTACATCGTGCTTGCGCGCAGCGATGCGCAAAGGGGATAGGAAGGGGGCGCTGATAAAGTCCGAAAGCACAAAGACGATGGCCTTTTTCTTCATCACAGAGGTCAGATACTTAAAAGCAGCGCCTATATCAGTTTTTTTGCCCTGTGGTTTAAACTCCAAAAGTTCACGAATCACACGAAGGACATGGGATTTGCCTTTTTTTGGCGGGATAAATAATTCTATTTGATCTGTAAAAAGAATCAGCCCTATTTTGTCGTTGTTCTGCAGTGCCGAAAAGGCCAGGGTCGCCGCAATTTCTGTGAGCATCTCACCCTTAAACTGCTCCTGAGTCCCATATTGCTCTGATTGACTTACATCGACCATGAGCATTAGCGTGAGTTCGCGTTCTTCCTCAAAAACCTTGACAAAAGGTTCGTTATAACGAGCCGTGACATTCCAGTCTATAGCCCTGATGTCATCCCCATACTGATACCCACGCACCTCGCTAAAGGTCATCCCACGCCCTTTAAAGGTCGAATGGTACTCCCCCCCAAACACATGGTCGCTCAAACGACGTGTTTTGATTTCTATGGCGCGTACTTTTTTTAAAAGGGTCTTTGTATCCACAACACTGGAGTTTAGACTTCAGTTTAATGCTTTAATTAATAAATCCGATGAATCGTTCAGTCCGGCTTTTACGAAAATCGCAGTTGCCAACTTGGTAAATTAAGGGACTTCGATAACATCGACAATGCGATGAATCAAGGCCTCGGATGTTACCTCCTCAGCCTCTGCTTCGTAGGTAATCCCGACTCGATGACGCAACACGTCATCAACTACCGCGCGGACATCCTCTGGAATCACATAACCGCGCCCCTTAATAAAGGCATAACTTTTTGCAGCAAGCGCCAGATTAATGCTTCCGCGCGGGGAGGCCCCGTAACTGATCAGCGGTTTTATATCTGCTAGATTATAGTCCTCCGGACGGCGGGTCGCAAAAATAATATCGAGTATGTAGCGCTCAATTTTCTCGTCCATATACACTTGACGGACTGCGGCTTGCGCTTTTTTAATTTGTGCCAGGGTGGCCACGGGTTTCACCGCCTGCAAACCTCCATTGAGATTCTGACGAATAATCAACTGCTCTTCGTCCAGGGCTGGATAATCAATGACTGTTTTGAGCATAAAACGGTCTACCTGGGCCTCAGGAAGTGGGTAGGTCCCTTCTTGTTCAATGGGGTTTTGGGTGGCCATGACCAAAAATGGCTGGTCGAGTTTAAAGGTCTCATCCCCAATGGTTACTTGGTGTTCTTGCATGGCCTCAAGCAGGGCTGACTGTACTTTTGCCGGTGCTCGGTTAATCTCATCTGCCAATACAAAGTTGGCAAAAATGGGGCCTTTTTTAATGCTGAAGTCATTGGTTTTGATGTTGTAAATCATCGTCCCAATAACATCCGCAGGCAAAAGGTCCGGGGTGAATTGTACCCGACTAAATGAACCTTTTACGGCTTTGGACAGGGTGTTGATGGCCAAAGTTTTTGCCAAACCAGGTACGCCCTCAAGGAGGATATGCCCTTGTGATAAGAGCCCAATGAGCAATCGTTCTATCATGTGTTTTTGGCCGACTATGACTTTGTTCATCTCTTGAGCGAGCAAATTCACTATGGCACTTTCACGCTCAATCATTTCGTTGAGCACTGCTAAATCTTGTGGGGTTTGATTAGATTCCATAACTACATCCTTCCATTAAAAAAGACCGAACACTAGAGGCCGATCTTAAATTTCATGCCGCAAATTGAAGATAATTCATCAATTGCGCTGTTAATAATTGGTTAAAAAATACGATAAATAAAGGGGTTGGCAGCGTTTTATCCCCAATAAATTGGCTAATTTTAAATAAATTTTTGTCATGAAAAATACATTCTCTTCTGTAATTGTGGGTTGTATGGATTGGGGCTCTTGGCGCCGTAATTTTGACACCCAACAAATGGCGGACCTCATCCAGTGGAGTATTTCCCATGGCCTGACTAGTTTTGATCATGCTGATATTTATGGAGATTACACCGTAGAGGAGCAATTTGGCAAGGCATTGGACAGGGCTAATGTATCGCGCTCTGATCTTCAAATCATCAGTAAATGTGGGATACAATACGCCTGTGAGGCGCGTCCACATACCGTGAAACACTATCAATACGACACTGCATATATTATAGAAAGTGCAGAGCGCTCCATTGAACATTTGCGCTGCGCGTATTTAGACCTTTTTTTATTGCATCGTCCCAGCCCTTTGATGCGCCCTGAGGCCGTAGCCGAAGCGGTAAATACACTCAAATCGCAAGGCAAAATAAAAGCCTTTGGCGTGTCGAATTTCACCCCGAGCCAAACCGATCTTATTGCCTCGCAAAGCCAAATAGAAGTCAATCAAATCCAGTGTTCTCTGACCCACCTCAGTCCTTTTTTCGATGGTAGTCTCGACCATATGATGACCCATGGCATTAAGCCCATGGCCTGGAGTCCCATAGGAAAGGTTTTTAAGGATAAAAGCGAGTCGACCTATAGAATTCATGCCGTGCTCAATAAGTTATGTGAGGAATATCAAGCCTCCAAAGATCAAATTGTTTTAGCCTGGCTCATGGCCCATCCCTCGGGTATTATACCCGTGGTCGGCACCACCCAAAAGGAACGATTGGCCTCAGCCGCAAAAGCAGCTGAAATCAAGCTTTCGGAAATTCATTGGTTTGAACTATTGGTGGCCAGTCAAGGTCACAAGGTTCCCTAATTGTAAACAAGTAAATGACGCGACTCAATAACAAAACAGCCTTAATTACCGGGGCCACCTCAGGGATTGGTTTAGCTACAGCAAGGGCTTTGGCTCATGAAGGCTGTCGCCTCATTCTCACGGGGCGCCGTAGCCAGCGATTGATCGAATTAGCTCAAGAGTTAGAGGCTCTTGTTCCCGTGCTCACCCTCAATTTTGACGTTCGCGACCGCCAGCGCGTCTTTGCTCTATTGGGTGATCTGCCTGAGGAATTTAGCCTTGTCGACATACTGATCAATAACGCGGGTAATGCCCACGGATTAGATGCCATACAAGACGGCGATCCAGACGATTGGGATGCCATGATTGACATAAACGTTAAAGGGCTTTTGTATGTTTCAAAGGCAATCATCCCTGGAATGATTGCACGAGCCTCAGGACATGTGATCCATATTGGTTCCACCGCGGGCAAAGAAGTTTACCCCAAGGGTAATGTCTATTGCGCCAGCAAACACGCTGTTGAGGCGCTCAACCACGGCATGCGCCTGGACCTCAATGGAACCGGCATCAAAGTTAGCGCCATTCATCCAGGCCTGGTCGAAACCGAATTTAGCCAAGTGCGCTTCAAAGGCGATACCGCGCGCGCAGAGCAGGTTTATAAAGGGTTCACCCCACTTCGTCCTGAGGACATCGCGGAAATCATCGTTTTTGTTTTGGGCCGGCCCCCGCATGTGAATATTGCGGACCTCATGGTCATGTGCCTAGACCAGGCTTCAAGTACTGTGGTGAACAAAAAAACCTCGTAGTGGCCAAGTATGTAATCGGAGACATTCACGCAGGCGCGCGCGCACTAACTCAACTTTTAGAGCGCGCTCCACTGACCCCTGAAGATGAGCTCATTTTCTTGGGAGATTACCTAGACGGCTGGTCTGAAGGTCCGCAAGTTATTGAGACCCTAATGAAAATCTCTAAACAGTACTCCTGTCGCTTTATTCGCGGTAATCACGATGCCCTTTGTTTAGATTATTTAAAGCATGGTAAGGCTCCGGAGCTTTGGGTGTTACACGGTGGCCAAAGTTCCATAGACGCCTATAAAAAATGTGCTTCAGCACAAATTAAACGTCACATTGAATTTTTAGAACAACTTGAAAACTACATAGAGGCAGAAAACAAGCTTTATCTGCACGCGGGTTTTTCTCATCCAAAGGGACCGGGTGAGGAATTTCATCCCCATATGGTTTATTGGGACCGCAGTCTTTGGGAGACCGCACGCGCCGCCCATGAGTTAGATGATCAATCCTCATGGCAATATCCAGAGCGGCTAAAGCTTTACAAAGAAATTTATATCGGGCATACACCCGTACAACGCATCGGTGCCGCCACCCCATTTAGGGCTTCAAATGTGTGGAATGTGGATACCGGGGCCGCTTTTGATGGCCCACTGAGCATGATCAACACAGAGACCAAAGCCTATTGGCAAAGCGATCCACTGCCCAGCCTTTACCCAAATGAAATCGGCCGAAAAGCTTAAATCTCATGCGCATTTTAAAGCGCGCAACCAGGGAGTTCTTCTTCGCGGGCAAATGGGCGAAGACTTATAAGTCGAACTTAATCCCTTGAGCCAAAGGCAATTCTGTAGTATAATTAATGGTATTGGTCTGACGACGCATATAGACTTTCCAGGCATCGCTTCCAGATTCTCTACCTCCTCCAGTTTCTTTTTCACCACCAAATGCTCCGCCAATTTCAGCGCCCGACGTACCAATATTCACATTGGCAATACCGCAATCACTTCCTGCATGGCTTAAAAACAACTCAGCCTCTCTGAGGTTGTTGGTCATGATCGCACTAGAGAGTCCTTGCGCAACACCATTTTGAAGGGCAATGGCGCTTTCTACTCCGCCTGAATACTTCAAAAGATAAAGAATAGGAGCAAAGGTCTCATGCTGGACGATTTCAAAATGATTTTCTGCTTCAGCGATCGCAGGTTTCACATAGCATCCGCTTTCGTAACCAGGGCCATCGAGTGTCCCTCCTGGGACCAGAAGAGAACCGCCTTCGGCCACTACTTTCTCTAAAGCGGCCTTGTACATACCTACGGCATCTTTGTCAATAAGCGGCCCCACATGATTGTTTTGATCCAAAGGGTTTCCTATGCGTAACTGCTCATAGGCACTGGCTAGTGCCTCTTTAACCTGATCGTAAATCGATTCATGAATGATCAAACGACGGGTTGAGGTACAACGCTGACCACATGTCCCAACCGCTCCAAAAACAGCACCGATCACGGTCATTTTTATGTCGGCATCGGGGGTGACGATAATGGCGTTATTTCCTCCTAATTCAAGAAGACTGCGTCCAAGTCGTTCCGCAACAGTTTGCGCCACTATTTTGCCCATACGGGTTGAACCGGTAGCAGAAATCAAGGGGATGCGTTTATCGGTAGTCATCATTTGTCCTACTTTATAATCGCCATTGATCAAGCATGACAAACCTTCGGGGAGATTGTTTTTTGCAAAGACAGTCGCCGCAATATTTTGGCAAGCGATGCCACAAAGCGGCGCTTTTTCTGAAGGCTTCCAAACACAAACATCTCCACAAATCCAAGCCAAAGCGGTATTCCAGCACCAAACAGCTACTGGGAAGTTAAAGGCAGAAATAATACCCACTACACCAAGTGGATGATACTGATCGTACATGCGGTGTCCAAAGCGCTCACTGTGCATGGTAAAACCGTGTAATTGACGTGAAAGACCTACGGCGAAATCACAGATATCTATCATTTCTTGAACCTCACCCAGCCCTTCTTGCAAGCTTTTTCCCATCTCATAAGAGACTAATTGACCCAGAGGTTCCTTCAAACGACGCAATTCTTCTCCAAACTGACGAACGACCTCTCCGCGCTGAGGCGCTGGCATAATGCGCCATTGCTTAAAAGCCTCTGTAGCGGTTTCCATGACCTGGGCGTATTCCTCTGGGGTAGTCACTGAAACCTTACCGATTAATTCACCATTTACAGGAGAATGAGAAGCAATAAACTCATGAGAACCAAACCAAGTATTTCCGGTTGAGGTTCCTTTATTTTCAGAGGCAACACCAAGCTGTTGAAGTACGTCTTGAATATTGACTGTAGTAGAGGTATTTGTCATGGTCGTCAATTAAATTTTTTGCAAAAGTACAATATTCTGCCCCCAAGGACAATGACTAGAGTCAATATCTCGCCCTAAGGGTCTATGAGTGGTGTAAAGTAAGCTTGATTCCGGCGTCTAGCCTACTCATTAGAAAATCTGGGATCAGTTTCCATGGTATGGCCACAGGACTTACAAGTACGGAGTTCAACAGAATTATAAAATGTCTTGAAGTGTGGCAGGAAGTCCTTCTCGATATCGTGAAGCTCAAAATAAGCCGCGTGTAAAGGGTGGTTACACTGATCGCAAAACCACATTAGCCCATCTGTAAATCCCATGCCGGCGCGTTTACGCTCGATAACAAGTCCTATGGAGCCCGCGCTGCGCGCCGGTGAATGAGGCACCTTTGGCGGATGCAAATACATGTCTCCCGGGCCGAGTTTCATCTCTTTACGTTGTCCCTCTTCTTGAATCACAACCGTTATTTCACCTTCAATTTGATAAAACAGTTCTTCGGTTTCATTGTAGTGATAGTCCTTTCTTGCGTTTGGCCCAGCGACAATCATGACAATATAATCCTCAGCCTCCACATAGAGGTTCTTATTGCCGATTGGTGGTTTAAGCAAGGCTCTGTTGTCTTCAATCCACTGGGTTAAATTAAAAGGAGGTGCAATAGCCATATTTTTAAGTTTGCTTAAATGTAAGCCAAAAAGCTAAATAAAAAAAGGGCCCGCTAATCGCCCCACTCAAATGAGTTTTGGCGACGCGGACCCAACCTTCCGAATAAATAGAAACCTATTTGCGATAAAAAAGTTGTGTCACGTAATACACTCCAGAGCCATCAGGCAAAGCACCAATACCACTGTGGGTATAATTGCCCTCTAAAGTGTCTCTGTGTGATGGACTATTGATCCAAGCATTCACTAAGTCCTGAGCTGAACTGTAACCAAAACCTACGTTCTCAGCAACAGCCTGAGCGCCCTGACTATTGAGACCCTCAGCACGATTACTAAAACCATCGTGGCTGATACGGTTTTGTTGGATCATATACTTGGTGTGTTCTACAGCATAAGCAGAAGCATATGTTCTATCCATTAAAATAGGCTCAAGCCCTAAGGTGCTTCTGTACTCATTGACATAAAATAAAATCTCACTAGCCATTTGAGCATCGGTCTCTTGAGCCAAGTTCAAATCGATAGTGTATTCTATTGGTGATTGGGTTTCTACAAGCTCTTCTTTTGAGCAAGAGGTAAGGCCTAAAGTTAAGGCCAACAAGATGTAGGTTACTGGTTTCATAATTCGGGGTAAATCAAATTTGGGGCTTGATTCATGACAAAGATACGACAGTTTTTGAATTATGCAACACTTTATCGTGTTTTTTTGCATTTCATCGATGAAATAGGGTCTTTTTTGTTTAACGACATACAGACATTTAATTCTTTAACTCCTTGATTTTTAGTATTTTATTTGTACATTTAGGCCATATATTAACATCCATGAAAATTTTTAAACTTTTTTCAATTTTTTTGTTTTTAATCGTTTTTTCTTGCGTTTCATCGACAAAAAACGACAATTTTGATGTCGCCAAAACACCAAAATTTGCCATCGCCATACACGGGGGCGCAGGAACCATTCTTAAAAGTCAGATGTCTGACTCATTAGAAAAGGCCTATACCGAAGTTTTGACACGCGCGGTCCAATCGGGTCATAATGTTCTTTCAACAGGAGGAAGTGCATTGGACGCGGTAGAAGCGAGCATAAATATTTTAGAAGACAGTCCCTTGTTTAATGCGGGTAAAGGGGCCGTATTTACGCACGACCGAACTAATGAACTAGACGCATCTATCATGGATGGCTCCAGCCTTAATGCGGGAGCGGTCGCTGGAGTGAAACACATAAAAAACCCCATTAACTTGGCTAGATCGGTCATGGAGGCCAGTCCGCACGTATTTATGTACGGCGAAGGCGCCGAGGCTTTTGCTCAAGATCAAGGGTTTACTATGGTCGATCAAGAATACTTTTTTACTAAAAGTCGGTTTGACCATTTAATGCGTGTTCAAAATACCCAGGAGCCAACCTCAGCGGCTGTTTTTTACGACCCCATCCTAAAGGATTCAAAATTCGGCACTGTCGGCTGTGTCGCTTTAGACCAAAACGGCAATCTTGCGGCCGGCACCTCTACAGGTGGCATGACAAACAAACGTTTCGGCAGAATTGGCGATGCGCCAGTTATCGGCGCAGGAACCTACGCCAACAATAAGAGTTGTGCAGTTTCAGCCACAGGTTGGGGTGAATATTTCATCCGGGGTGTCGTCGCTCATGACATTGCGGCTATGATGGAATACGGCGGTTTAGATTTAGCCTCCGCCACGAGTGTTGTCATAGACAAAAAGATTCCTGAACTAGGAGGAGACGGGGGCGTGATCGCCATGGATAATCAAGGCAACATTTCTATGCGATTCAACACTGAAGGAATGTACCGCGCCCAAATTGATGTTGATGGCCAATTAAAAGTAGGAATTTATAAATCCGATGCGTTGTTAACAAAATAAGGGGGGCTGAAGGGTTCAAAAATTGTCCTCATTCAGGATTAGTATTACCTTAGCGCTATCAATGTGTAACCGTAAAAATCAGATCATGAGCAGCGAAAAAGAAGCAAAATTAAAAGCATTAAAACTCACTTTAGACAAACTAGATAAAACCTATGGAAAAGGTGCTGTCATGAAAATGGGAGATTCCGCAGTAGAAGAGGTAGAGGTGATTCCTACGGGTTCACTTGGGCTAGACTTAGCCCTAGGGGTAGGCGGATATCCTAAAGGACGAGTCATTGAGATTTACGGTCCTGAGTCCTCAGGTAAAACTACCCTAACACTCCACGCTATTGCAGAAGCGCAGAAAAAAGGGGGTATCGCAGCCTTTATTGACGCGGAACACGCCTTTGACCGTTATTATGCTGAAAAGTTAGGGGTTGATATAGAGAACCTCATCATCTCACAGCCCGACAACGGTGAGCAAGCCCTGGAAATTGCAGACAATCTAATTCGCAGTGGTGCTATCGATATCATAATTATTGACTCTGTTGCGGCCTTAACTCCAAAGAGCGAGATTGAAGGCGAGATGGGAGACAGTAAAATGGGGCTACATGCGCGCCTTATGTCACAAGCCCTGAGAAAACTAACTGGCTCTATTAGCAAAACCAAGTGTACAGTGATCTTTATTAATCAATTGCGCGAGAAGATAGGGGTGATGTTTGGCAATCCAGAAACCACAACTGGTGGAAATGCCCTTAAATTTTACGCCTCTATTCGTTTAGATATTCGTCGCTCAACCCAGCTTAAGGACAATAATAGTGAGGCTGTCGGAAATAAAACCCGCGTTAAAATCGTTAAAAACAAAGTTGCGCCACCTTTTAAAACTGCAGAATTTGATATTATGTACGGGGAGGGCGTATCAAAAATTGGAGAAATTATCGACCTTGGGGTAGATTACGAAATCATCAAGAAAAGTGGTTCTTGGTTCAGTTATGACGACACAAAACTCGGTCAAGGAAGAGATGCCGTCAAAACCCTATTGACCGATAACCCAGAACTGATGGAAGAACTGGAAGGCAAAATTAAAGAGGCCATCAAAACTTTGGCGTCTTAATTTTCTGAGCCACGCAACCCCTTTAATAGAATAGCATCTTACTGTCGTAGAGTCAGATGCGGAATGTGCCATAAGGACTACCTATGGATATAAAATCAATTCGTATTTGTCTACAGAAGAGCTCATAAAAAGGTGTCAAGACAATGACCGTCAAGCACAAGAACTATTGTATCGTCAATACAGCTCGATACTTTACGGAATGTGTTTGAAATATGCGCCGAATCCAATGGAAGCAGAGGATAATCTCCAGGATGCATTCATTACGATTTTTCAGCGCATCGGTCAATATCAAGGCAAAGGGTCTTTTGAAGGGTGGATGAAGAGAATCGCCATCAACACTGTGTTGCAAAAATACCGGCAAAAACGCCTGTATGATCTGCCCGCTGATGATTTGATGGAGGAGGAGTTAAACGATGACTTTGACCAGGATTCAGCCTCATTACCTCTGCCCTTTTTGTTGAGTATTATTCAAGAATTACCTGAGCGTTATCGCTTGGTATTTAATTTATATGTGCTGGACGGGCACACACACAAAGAAATCGGGGATCTCTTAGGGATCAGCGACGGAACATCAAAATCAAATTTAGCTCGAGCGCGTCAACTCTTGCAGCAAAAAATAAAGGCCCATATCAAGGACCAAGACCTATAAGTCGGAATGAAACAAAATTGGGAAGAACAAATTAAAAACAGCTTAGGCGACTATCAACAGTTGCCCGGCAGAGATTTGTGGCCCGAAATTGAGCGCAAGCTCGACAAACGCGACAAAAAGAGAACTCTGGTTATTCCGCTTTGGTGGAAAACCGGTGCTATTGTCGCCACAGCAGCTTCATTGGCCCTGTTTCTTCTTTTGAATCCAACAAAGGATACAGCCGATAATTCATTAGTGCAAAGCGACCAAATTATTAAACCTAATGATTCTCAAGGGACTTTAACCAATAACAATAATGAATTTACTGCCAATTCGCCGGCGACAAATAATGCGCCTGATATCACCCCATTAGATACAGCCGGGGAAAATTTAGCAGAAATAGGGCAACATACATCATCTGAATCGCCTACTAAAACGAAAATTAGCTCGGGGACAAAACCTGTTTCTAAAGCAAATCCATCTAACACTTTAATCGCTCAAAACGCAGAACTTGCGCAAAATGCGGATACACCTGAGCTCATAATAAATAAAGACGAGAGCAAAAACTCGATAATCAACCCAGAGACTATTATTGCCGAGAGCGCCAACAAAGCCGAAGACCAAAATACGGACGTGATCGCCGTGGCCTCGAAAGATAATATCCTTCAACAAAACAATGCGGACACGGGCGATGAACCCGTGAACAAGTCTGAAATAATTGAAGAACTTCAAGGTCCTGTCAGCAGTCTTATAGCAGACCAAGAAGTTACAGCACTCCTAAAGGATGAGTCTGAAACCCAGGCTTGGTCAATAATGCCCGTGGCCGGCCCTGTTTATTATAACAGTTTAAGTCAGGGTTCTGTTTTTGACCCCAGCCTTTCGGACAATGCGCGTCAGGGAGACATTACCTTTAGCTATGGCCTAAGGGTCAATCTAGCCTTTAATGACCGCATTACACTCAGGGCAGGAATTAATAGTGTGGCTATGGGTTATGCCACTCAAGACATAGAAATTGCGACTGGGCCTGCAGCCTTTGGCCTTAGTTCTGTAAACTACAATGACACCCGAAACATTATCAGTGTTTTTGACAAAGGCACTGTTCCTGTTAATCCCGATCCTTCAAATCCTTATAGCCAACTTAACTTGAAATCTACCACTGGAGAGACCTCGATTCGTGCCAACTTAAATTATTTGGAATTTCCCGTCGAATTATCCTATGCCTTAATTGACCAACAAGTAAAATTATCGCTAATCAGTGGAGTATCTGGCTTAATTTTGAACAACAACGAAGTGAGTGTGAATGATGGCCAAAATCGATATGTTTTGGGCAGTTTAAACAACCTAAATCAATTTAGCTTTTCTACAAATATTGGGCTTGGTCTAAACTATACACTTTTCAAAGGCTTTAATTTTCAATTAGAACCCACCTTCAAATATCAACTGGGGGCATACAATGATGCCAATGTTGAATTTACGCCCTATCAGCTCGTCCTTTTAAGTGGTGTGCAGTTTCAATTTTAATTAGGCCATAAGCGCACTCTCGATAAGCGCTTTAGTCTGGTCCTTAAGGTCTTTACGATCATCTAGACCCAAGCCTTTGGTCTCAATCACTGGGTGACAAACCACTCTTAAGGTTCCTGGACTACCCACAAAAAATGCGTAAGGAAAACGTCTTTTATTATCCACAAAAGTCATTGGCGCTATGGGAATCTGATGCTCTACAGCAAGACGGAAGGCTCCATCTTTAAATGGCGCTAAATCAATTTTTGGGTCCGGAACACCGCCCTCTGGAAAAATACAAATGCCGAGTCCCTCTGATAATCTTTTTTGGGCCTGGAAATAAACTGACCTGCGTGAAGCTGGATCGTTTCTATCGACCAATATACAGCCGCGACGATAGAAATAACCGAAGATGGGAATTTTAGCCAACTCCTTTTTCCCGACAAAAACAAAAGGTCGATTCGCGGCATATAACATCAACATAATGTCTATCATAGACACATGATTGGCCACAAACATATAACTGGCTCCTTGAGCATATTTTGTGCGACGTTCCACCTTTGGGATGAAACCCATGCCAAATAGCACAAACATCCCCCACCAACGCGCTCCAGTAAAATAAATCTTATACCAATTCTCGCGAACGGTCCCTAAAAACAACATAGGAGAAAATAAGGTAATCCCTACCATCACTAAGGCGTAAAACCACACACGATAAAAGGGCATAAATAAATAGCGGAGTACCTTCATGGCCTCAAAAATAAGGATTTGGATTAAGTGAATAACACAAAAAATTTACCTTTGCACAAAAGCGGTAATAATGTCCAGAATTTTAACGGGAATACAAAGTACGGGAACCCCTCATTTAGGCAATATTTTAGGGGCCATTATTCCCGCAATTGAAATGGCAAACGACCCAAAAAATGAGTCTTTTCTTTTTATTGCAGATTTACATTCTTTGACACAAATTAAAGACGGAGCAACCCTAAAAGAAAACACTTATAAAACTGCTGCCGCCTGGTTGGCCTTTGGGTTAGATATTCACAAGACGGTCTTTTACCGACAAAGCGATGTGCCTTTGGCTACAGAATTAGCCTGGTACCTCAGCTGCTTTTTTCCATACCAGCGCCTTACTCTAGCGCATAGCTTTAAAGATAAAGCTGATCGTTTAGAAGATGTAAATGCGGGTCTTTTTACCTACCCCATGCTTATGGCTGCAGATATTTTACTCTATGATGCAGAATTAGTGCCTGTGGGCAAAGATCAACTGCAACATATCGAAATGACTCGAGATGTGGCCTCGCGAATTCACGCCAAAGTGGGCCAAGACCTATTTGTGCTCCCTGAGGCGAGAATTTCAGAAACCACTCAGCTAATCCCTGGCACAGATGGAGAGAAAATGAGCAAGTCAAAAAACAATGTGATCGATATTTTCTTGCCTGAAAAGGCCTTGAGAAAACAAATCATGAGCATTGCCACAGACAGCACGCCTTTGGAAGAGGCAAAGAATCCTGAAACTTGTAATGTCTTTGCGCTTTACAAACTACTGGCCGATCCAGAGCAAACTCAGCTTATGGCCCAAAAATATGCCGCAGGCGGTTATGGTTATGGACACGCCAAACAAGCGCTTTTCGAACTTATTGTAGATAAATTCGACGCCCAAAGAGCGTCCTTTAACCAATTGGTTCATGACCCCAAAAAACTCGATGAGCTATTGGCTGTCGGGGCTGCAAAGGCACAAGAGGTCGCCCAGGGGGTTATCCATCGAGTGCGCGAACACCTCGGTTACTGAGCAAACAACAGCCCGTTTGCGTTAATAAAAGACCCGCCATTTCCAGATTGAGCAAGGCGCTTTGAAGCGTCCCAGGATTTAATTGCAAAGAGCGCGACAACTCATCTTTGTGGATATAAGGCTGTAGATGAACTTTATTCAATATGGCTCTTTGGGTTTGGTCGAGATTTACAAATATCTGCGGCTCTGCCTCGGGCTGGGCCCATCCCATAATGCGCACCAAATCAGCCGCCTGAGTAATCATATGGGCTTGGTGGTTTTTGATTAATTCATTACACCCCTCTTGAGTCTTTTGATAGGGGTGCCCAGGCATGGCAAAGACTTCTCTGTTATATTCATTGGCGAATTGTGCGGTAATCAAACTTCCGCCTTTGCTTTTTGATTCAATAACTATAGTTACATGGCTCAGGCCAGCGATTAATCTGTTGCGCTGCAGGAAGTTGCTGGGATGAAACTCGGATTGCGACCAAAATTCAGTCAAAAGTGCCCCTTGATTTTCGATAGCCGCTGCCATTAAGTAATGCTCTTTAGGATAAATTTGATTTAAGCCATGGGCCAAACAAGCTACCGTGGGTAGCCCCAACTCTAGAGCGGTTTGATGAGCACAATAATCAATTCCTTTGGCTAGACCAGAAACGATCACTGGGTTTAGCGGCGCTAAATCCCGAATAATCGATTGGCAAAAATCTATCCCAAGGGGTGTGGCTCCCCGCGTACCGACCACGCTGATCCAAAAGCTAGATTTCGGGATACTTCCTCTAATCATGAGCCCCAATGGTGCGTCGCGACATTCAGACAACAATTCAGGGTAATTATGAGTGCCCCACTGAAGCAGAGCTACATTTTTTTGGCTCATAAACTCTAACTCTCGCTCAGCACTTGTGCGACACTTAATAGAAGAAAAAGACTTATTGAGTTCAACTCTCAAGGCTTGTGATTTTGGGTTTTCTTGCTGGCCTAGCGGAATATTGTCCCCCTGAAAAACCGAGTTTAAGTCCCCAAAAGCATCCACAAGTGCTTTGGCGGATTTCACCCCTATACCCTTGGTTTGATGCAAAGCATAAAGCTGGCTCAGCACTTTAATGAGTTCCATAAATCAATTGCGATAAAATACTAGGGGAGTGACTCTATTAGAGATAACTTGAATTGTTAAAAATTATTACCGCCAGAGGTTGATTGCCGTTGAAAAAAAAATTAAGTTTGTTTAGATGGAAGTTTTCAAGCACATAAAACAGCTGCTTTATCGTTATGAATGCGTGATATTACCTGGCTTTGGAGCCTTTATAACACGCAGCCATAGCGCTGTTATCCAAGCTGATGGAACCCTAATTCCGCCCGGCAAAACCGTGTTTTTCAACCGTCAATTACAAACCAATGATGGCCTATTGGCGCATCACCTAGCCCATTCAGAAGGTATTACTTATGCCCTTGCATTAGAAAAAATTAGAATTTTTAGCGCTCGACTTCTCGAGAACCTTGAACAAAATTCTATGATCGACTGCGCTCCATTGGGTCATTTTGAAGTTAAGCAGCAAGGTATTTTGCGATTTGAAGCTGCCGAGCAAATGAATCTGGCCATTAAATCCTTTGGATTGACTTCAGTGTTAACCCATCCCGTAATACGTGCTGAATCCGAAACACCAGTTATTCCGATACAGGGCGCAAAAACAAGAATTCAAAATATTTGGAGATATGCCGCGGTCGGTTTAATCGCCCTTAGTTTAGGAGGCTATGGGGCTACTTATCGTTATAATCAATCCGTAATGGCCTATAATGAATCCTTGGAGGCCCAAGCGCAGGTCTTTGTTCAAGAGCAGATTCAACAAGCAACATTTTCGCCAAATATAGATCCGGCAATTATTTCAATCGCTGTTGAAACCCCCAAAGGGCCCTATCATATCGTGGCAGGCGCCTTCCGTATTGAAGAAAACGCCTCTCGAAAAGTAACTCATTTAAAAGACAAAGGGTATCCAGCTCGAGTTATCGGTCAGAATAAATACGGCTTACATCAGGTTGTATTTAGTTCCTATGGCGATCGCTCTGAGGCCTTAAACGCCTTGTCAGAGATACGGGCCAATGAAAACAAAGAGGCCTGGCTACTGGTGCAATAAGCCCCTAAACCCTTTTTATCATGAACCCTAGAACACCCTCAGAGTCCAAAACGACGTTGACTGACCTAGTCTTGCCCAGTGAAACTAATCCTTTAGGCAATATGTTTGGTGGTGAATTATTGGCCCGAATGGATCGCGCTGCGAGTATTGCGGCAAGGCGGCACAGCCGACGAATTGTAGTTACTGTCTCTGTAAACCATGTTGCCTTCAATAAAGTAATTCCCCTGGGGAGTGTGGTAACGGTTGAAGCCTCGATTTCAAGGGCATTTAAAACTTCTATGGAAGTCTATATCGATGTCTTGCTTGAGGATCGGCAAAGTGGCAAGCGCACCAAAGCTAATGAAGCCATTTTTACCTTTGTTGCTGTAGACGAAAACGGGCACCCTGTTGAAGTCCCTGAAATTCAACCTGAGACAGCGCTCGAAAAAGAACGTTACGCTGCAGCCTTGAGACGCAGACAATTGAGTCTAGTGTTGGCGGGAAAACTCAAGGCCCAAGATGCCCATGAATTAAAAGCCATTTTCGAACAATAAACCCTGTGATTTATGCTAGATGTACTTCAACAAAGTTATGGCGGCCTTTTTGAAAAGTCCTTGATTGAAGAAATCAATCAGGTTGGAACATTTAGAGAAATCCCCGAAGGGTTTATGCTTATTGATTTTGGACAGTATATAAGGTCCATGCCGTTAATGGTTTCTGGTGCGGTCAAAGTATTTAGAGAGGACCCAGATGGCAATGAATTATTGCTCTATTTTCTTGAAAGCGGGGACACTTGTGCCATGACTTTAAATTGTTGTTTAGGTCAAACCCAAAGTGAGATCCGCGCTGTCGCTGAAACCGACACTAAACTGATTATGGTTCCTGTGCAAAAAATGGAAGAATGGACAGGTAAATACCGTTCATGGAGAAATTTTGTTTTTGAAAGCTACCACAATCGCCTTATGGAAATGCTCGAAAGCATTGACTCTATTGCCTTTCTGCGCATGGATGAACGCCTGTTAAAATACTTGAAAGAAAAGGTAGCCGTCAACCATAATACCCTATTGCACACCACACACAAAGAGATTGCCTACGATTTGCACACCTCCCGTGTGGTTATTTCACGCTTGTTGAAGACTCTAGAAAACAACGGGGCTATAAAACTTCATCGCAACAATATCGAAGTGCTTGAAACAAACTAAAAACAAGCCCGTGTAACCTGAGTTACGCAATAGGCCATATAGAGCCCTTATATTTGACCCCATAAATCACAATATGGAAATTCATTTAATTCTTGGTTATCTGGGCGCAGTAATTATCGGCCTTGTTTTGGGACTCATCGGCGGCGGCGGATCGATTTTAACCCTCCCTGTTTTAGTCTATATTTTTGGCGTAGAGCCTGTTATAGCCACAGCTTACTCTCTTTTTATCGTTGGTGTCGCGGCAGTCGCCGGAACGCTAAAAAATATGAGTCAAAAATTAGTCGACTTTAAAACCGCATTGATTTTTGCCCTACCCGCATTTATCGCAGTTTATCTCACCCGAAGGTATCTTGTGCCGGCCCTGCCAGATCCCTTGCTCAACATTGGGGACTGGAGTTTGTCAAAGGATGTGGGGATCATGGTGTTTTTTGCCATCATTATGGTCCTAGCCTCGATCTCCATGATCCGAGACCGAAGAGAAGAACCAGAGACCGATCAAGACTTGGAACCTCAATACAATTATCCTCTTATCGTTTTAGAAGGATTTGTCGTCGGTGTGCTTACGGGTATAGTCGGCGCAGGTGGTGGATTTTTGATCATCCCCGCCCTAGTGCTTTTGGCTAAATTACCCATGAAAAAAGCAGTGGCAACTTCATTGTTGATCATCGCTATTAAGTCATTAATTGGGTTTGTCGGCGACCTTCAAGTTCTTGATATTGATTGGACTTTCTTGCTCATTTTTGCGGCGCTTTCCGTAGGCGGTATTTTCGTTGGGGTATGGCTAAATCAAATTGTCCCGGGCAAGAAATTAAAAAAAGGATTTGGCTGGTTTGTTTTGGTCATGGGCGTATTTATAGTCCTGAGAGAGCTGCTATAAGCCGTATAACGTAATCTAGCGCGGCCAAAAGAACCTAGCGGACATTACAGAATCCGCAGAGCTTAAAAACTGTAACTTGTGTTACTTAATAATTGAAAATCAGTGCTTAATTTAGCAATGTAAAAAATAACAACTCGACCAATTGGTCTTCTTATAAAATAAAATCTTATGAAAATCGAGCAAATTTATACCGGATGTTTAGCGCAGGGCGCCTATTATATTGAGAGTAATGGCGAAGTTGCGATTATCGATCCGCTTCGTGAAGTACAACCTTATATCGATCGTGCTGTAAAATCAGGAGCAAAGATTAAATATGTGTTCGAAACTCATTTTCATGCCGATTTTGTCAGTGGTCACCTAACCCTTTCCAAAGAAACGGGTGCCCCCATTATTTATGGTCCTGAGGCAGCTCCTTCCTTTGATGCCATTATTGCAGAGGACGGACAAGAATTTAAAATCGGTGAGCTTACGATTGTTGCGCTACATACTCCTGGGCATACCATGGAAAGCACAACCTATTTGCTGCGAGATCCTCAAGGCAGAGATCACGCTATTTTTAGTGGCGACACCTTATTCTTAGGTGATGTAGGGCGCCCAGACTTAGCACAAAAAGCGGCACACATGACTCAGGAAGAACTCGCTGGCCTATTATTTGATAGTCTTCGCGAAAAAATCATGCCTTTGGCTGATGATGTTATAGTCTATCCTGCCCACGGTGCTGGTTCTGCTTGCGGTAAAAACATGATGAAAGAAACGGTGGACACCTTAGGCAATCAGAAAAAAATGAATTACGCCTTACGCGCAGATATGACCCGTGAAGAATTTATTCAAGAAGTTACTGACGGCTTAGCTCCCCCGCCGATGTATTTCCCCCTAAATGTCAAAATGAACAAAGAAGGGTATGAAGATATCGATGATGTGTTGGCCAGAGGAACACAGCTTTTGAGCCCTGACGGATTTGAAGTAGCGGCGAACGAAACTGGCGCCATAGTTCTCGATGTGCGTCATCAAGACGAATTTGTAAAAGGTCATATTCCTCGTTCTATCTTTATCGGCCTTGACGGGACCTTTGCCCCTTGGGTTGGTGCCTTGATCGCCGATGTAGCTCAACCGATCCTATTAGTGGCTCCAGAAGGTCGTGAGCAAGAGGCTGTAACGCGTTTGTCACGTGTTGGTTTTGACCAAACACTGGGGATTTTAAAAGGTGGATTCAGCGCGTGGAAAGCTGCTGGAAAAGAATACGACAGCATTACTTCTGTACCTGCCCAAACCCTTGCCCAGGAGTATAAAAATGGTGAAGTTTCTGTTTTTGATGTCCGTAAATCCACAGAATATTTGTCTGAACACGTCGAAGGAGCAAACAACACTCCATTAGACTTTCTAAACGATCATCTAGCAGAATTTCCTCAGGATAAACCATTTTATATCCACTGTGCTGGAGGTTACCGCAGTGTGATCGCCGCCTCAATCCTCAAGAGTCGAGGGATTCACAATTTAATTGATGTTGCTGGTGGCTTTAAAGCTATTGCAGAAACTAGCTTACCAAAAACAGATTACGTTTGTCCATCGACCTTGTAATTTGATCCAACTAAAAAAGCACTTTGCTCCAAGCAAGGTGCTTTTTTGTTTGTGTAACTATTGTTACTGATTTTCAGAATAAACCAATCTAATTTTAACCTCAACTTCAGAACGAGTTTCCCGGCGAATCTCGTTGCTGAAAAGTCCTCAAAAATTAAACATGAAAAAACTACTGTTACTGATGTCATTTTTCTCTAGCTTTTATTCTACCTCAGCACAAAACTCTGACGCGATTTCTGTGCTCAACAAAACTCAATTTGCGGAAGCAATAAAAGGTCAAGATGTGGTACTGATCGATGTACGCACCCCGGAAGAATTCGCTCAAGGGGCCATAAAAGGGTCTGTAAATATTGACTACTTTAACCAAAAGGCCTTTATCAAACAAATATCTTCACTGGATAAAAACCAGCCGGTATACCTCTACTGCCGTTCGGGTAATCGCAGCATGAAAGCAGCCCGTCAACTGGTGTCTTTAGGTTTTGAAAAAGTCTACGACTTAGCTGGGGGAT
>JALRAI010000040.1:0-1448 GCA_023258055.1 Flavobacteriaceae bacterium
TTTACTTTTAATCGGACTCTTTTCAAGTCGATCGCAGGTGTAGAACAATTTTTTGGTCAGTAGTTTTACGCGCTGAGCATAACGTCTTTTATCCTCAGCATACGGCTGATTCTCGGCACGCAAAATTTCTGGGGCTAAATTGTATGATTGCTGAACTATGTCCCCAGTAAAGTATATTTTTTCGTGCTCAGGACCGTGATTTTCTTGGCCAATAAGGTCCTCACAATAGAGATAAGACATGTGACGCGATAAGGTCAAAATTTCCAAAGCCTTGTGGTACAAGGGCGGATAAAAAGGCCGATGGGATAATATTTCTTTCATAGCAGATTCTGAGGCAGAACAGAATTACTCAAATTTAATTTAAAGTAGGCGATCTTTACTTAATGTTTTAAAGTAAAACATAAATAAATATTTAAATTTTAAGTATTTTTTGCTATATTTCAATATTATTTAAAATGTATTGCCTGTAATATGGATCAGTTAAACCGACGCATACTGCAATGCCTTCAGACCAACGCCCGATTTACGCATGCCGAAATTGGCCGTATAGTGGGCATCAGTTCGCCTGCGGTCAATGAGCGCATTAAAAAAATGGAGGATGCGGGGATAATCAAAGGATACCGCACGGAGGTCTCTTCCTATGAATGCGGTTATCAGTTAAGAGCAATCATTACTGTGCGCGCGTTTATGGGAAAGCTCAAACCTTTTTTAGAGCAGGTTAAAAGCTTTCCAGAGGTCGTGAATTGTTATCGAATTACGGGTAATGAAAATATTGTCATGGAAGTTGTTTTGATCAATCAAAAACATCTCGAACAGTTTATTGATAAACT
Organism: Flavobacteriaceae bacterium; assembly: GCA_023258055.1. Lineage (GTDB taxonomy): Bacteria > Bacteroidota > Bacteroidia > Flavobacteriales > Flavobacteriaceae > BACL21. Next base: position 831 of record JALRAI010000040.1, read on the forward strand.
CATCATTTACGGCGAAACCAAGACCCAAATCATTTTATCCAAAGTTGTGGATCATCACCCAATAACTCCTCAAATATGAAATCATTTTATTTTGTAAGCCTGGTCCTAAGTTTAGGCCTATGCGCTGTAAATGCCCTCGGGCAAAATAAGGATCGTATCGTCGAAGAAATCCAAAATTATCAGGATGAAATGGATAGAGAATTTGCTGATCCTGAACAAAGTATCCTCAAACCAGAGGATTTGGCAGAGTTCAAAGGGCTTAAATGGTATCCTATAGACCTGGATTATAGGGTGACTGCCCGATTAGAGCGTACCCCTGAGGCAAAGCCATTTTTGATGCCGACCACTACCGAGCGCACGCCCGAATATGTGCAATATGGGATACTTTATTTCACCCTACAAGAGCAGGAACTTCAGCTTTCGGTGTATCGCAGTACTGCGGGCTATGAGGATCCGCAATACGCCGATTATTTATTCTGTCCCTTTACTGATTGGACTTCGGGCGATGGGGCCTATGGGGGAGGACGCTATATTGATTTAAGAATCCCCGAAGGCGATCGCTTGATTCTGGATTTTAATCAGTCTTATAATCCCTATTGCGCCTATAATGAGCGCTAT
>JALRAI010000040.1:1458-15011 GCA_023258055.1 Flavobacteriaceae bacterium
AAATGACCTACCCCTTCGCGTTGAAGCGGGGGTGATGGCCTATAAGGATCATTATTGACGGCTGAGCCACAGTCCCAGAAATACCGCAGCCACACCGATTACTGCCGTCGAGGCCATGTAGACCAGGGCGTGCAAACTCGCCCCGTTTTTAATCATATTGGCCTGTTCTAATGCCAGAGCGCTAAAGGTCGTAAAGCCACCGCAAAACCCGACGGCCAAAAGTAGGCGTAGATCGGCTTCAAAGTGGGGCCATTTAATAAACCAACCCATCAATAGACCGATCAGCAGACTCCCGAGTATGTTCACGCTAAAGGTGCCCGCCGCCCAGGGAAAATACTGATTGAGCCAGCTGCTGAGCCAATAGCGCAGTGCGCTGCCCAGGCCCCCGCCGAGAAATACTAGTGCGATATTTTTAAGCATAATACTATTGTAAAAAACTACAGGAACACAAGCGAAGATAGCCAATTTGAGCGAGCGATGCCGCCCCATGAAATAAAATCAAATTTTAACTACCTTTAGGCTTCTAAAATTTCCAAAAAATGAAACAATATTTTTTTAGTGCCGTATTAATCGGATTATTGACTTTGACGGGTTGTGGCCATCAAGGCGCCCCAGAGCAAGAGGCGAGTTTTGACTACAATGTGGATCAATTTGCTGACGTTAAAGTACTGCGTTATCAAATTCCTGGATTTGAAGATTTGACCTTAAATGAGCAGAAGCTCGTTTATTTTATGACGCAAGCGGGCTTAGAGGGGCGTGACATTATGTGGGCTCAGAACTACCGTCACAATCTAGAAATCCGAAAGGCATTAGAAAAAGTTTATGTGGATTTCCCTGGTGAGCGTAACTCAGATGAGTGGCGGTCTTTTGAAACCTATCTCAAGCGCGTGTGGTTCTCCAATGGGATTCACCATCACTACAGCAATGATAAAATTATGCCTGAATTTTCAGCAAAATATCTCAAAGAGCTGTTAATTGAATCTGGGGCAAGCCTAGAGGGAGAGGCTTTTGAGGTCATCTTTAACGATAAGGATCGCAAAAAAGTAAACTTGAGCAAAGATGCAGACATTGTACTGGAAAGCGCCATTAATTTCTACGGTCCCGATGTGACCACTCAAGATGTAGAGGAGTTTTACGGGGCGGTAACAGTCGATGCTGAGCAGCCGATAGAAATTGGGCTCAATACACGACTTGTAAAAGAAAATGGTGTATTAACCGAGCAAGTTTATCGCAGTGGAGGACTTTATGGGCAGGCCATAGATCGCATCATCTACTGGCTAGAACAAGCGGTAACTGTTGCAGAAAATCCCGCTCAGGCTAAAGCCCTGAACCTGCTGATTGAATATTATAAAACCGGGGATTTGCACACCTGGGATGAATATGCCGTAGCTTGGGTTAGTGCAACCGAGGGAAATATTGATTGGATCAATGGCTTTATCGAAGTTTATAACGATCCAAAGGGCTACAAGGGTTCTTACGAGACCATAGTTCAGATCAAGGATTTTGATATGTCCAAAAAAATGAGTGTGCTTTCTGAGCAAGCGCAGTGGTTTGAGGATAATTCACCACTGATGCCTGAGCACAAGAAAAAGGAGGTTAAAGGGGTTTCTTATAAAACTGTTGTTGTGGCTGGGGAGTCAGGCGATGCCTCACCAAGCACGCCAATCGGGGTAAACTTACCGAATAACAACTGGATCAGACAGGCCCATGGGAGTAAGTCCGTATCCTTGGGGAATATCATAAATGCCTACAACAATGCCGGAGGAAGTGGACGATTACAAGAATTCGCTCATGACGCCGAGGAAATTGAATTAGAGGAAAAATACGGTGCTTTGGCCGACAAATTACACACCGCCCTACACGAGGTAGTGGGTCATGCTTCTGGTCAGATTAATCCAGGGGTTGGAACACCAAAAGAGACTTTAAAAAGTTATAAATCAACCATAGAGGAGGGCCGTGCCGATTTATTTGGACTGTATTATTTGATGGATCCAAAGCTTCAAGAGCTCGGTCTTGTTACCGACTGGCAGGCTACCGGTAAAGCGGCTTACGATGGTTATATCCGTAACGGACTAGTGACTCAGCTCATTAGACTAAACCTAGGAGACGATGTTGAGGAGGCTCATATGCGAAACCGTCAATGGGTCAGTGCTTGGGTTTTTGAAAAAGGCGAGGATCAAGGCGTGATAGAGCGCGTGGTACGTGAGGGAAAAACCTATTATGACATCAAGGATTACGATAAGTTGCGTGAACTTTTTGGTCAGCTATTGCGCGAGACTCAGCGCATCACTAGCGAAGGGGATTACGAGGCTGCAATGGCTCTTGTGGAAGATTATGGGGTCAAAGTAGACCAGACCTTGCACGCTGAGGTGCTGGAGCGCAACAGTCAATTTACCTCTGCGCCTTACAGTGGTTTTGTCAATCCAGTATTGGTTCCTGAGCTCAATGATCAAGATGAAATTGTTGGATTTCAGATCGTTCAACCTGAGTCATTCCAGGCACAGATGCTGGAGTACAGTAAAACCTATGGAAATCTATAGGTCATGATCAAAAGGTAAAAGGGCCGAATTAGATTTTGCTTAACTCGAATTATTGCTTCAGCCAAATTTTGGCCAATAGGAGCAATAGGAAAAACGCGAGGAATCCAATTAAAACCCAGCGTTTGCCTTTGAAATGTTTTTGGTGAATGGCCTTGTCTTTTTTGTAGCTGGATCGAATGACCCATACAAAGGCGACAAAAAAGCAGATTGAGAAAATTATTTGTCCAGTACTAAACATTTCTGTGATTTAAGTCAACTCAGGTTTTTTCATCAGCTCGGGTGGCCCCAGGGCTATTGATTTAAATAGAGCACAAAAATAAAAATTATTAAGGGATAATTCATGAAACACTACACAGATGCGGTTCGCGATTTTCACCAGGCTTTTGGCCTTTCGGTAGAAGAGCAACCTAAGGCGGATTTAGGCGAAAAAAAGCACCAATTGCGCTTTAATTTAATGAAAGAAGAAAATGAGGAGTACCTCGAGGCGGCTAATAATGGCGATTTAATTGAGGTAGCCGACGCTCTAGGCGATATGCTTTATATCTTGTGCGGCACCATAATTGAACATGGATTGCAAGATAAAATTGTCGCTGTATTCAATGAAATTCAGCGCAGCAATATGTCAAAGCTCGGCAGAGACGGCAAGCCCATCTATAGGGAAGATGGCAAAGTTTTAAAGGGCCCAAATTATTTTAAGCCCGACATTGCCTCTATTGTAAAATAAATTAGATTTTTACGCGCCATCCAAATGGGTCAGTAGCGCGATTGTACTGAATGTCTTGCAAGGCCTTTTTGAGTCGGTCAGCATAAGAATCTGTTAACTCTGGCAGGGTATAAAGCTGATCTTTATGGCCAAAGGCACTTACCGCACTGATGGTTGCCGCAGTTCCTGAGCCAAATATTTCCTTAAGGTCTCCACTGTTGTGGGCTTCCATAAGTTCAGTCACACTGAATTTGCGGACAGAAACTTCGATATGCATTTCACGAGCTAAGTCAATTAAGCTTTTGCGGGTGACTCCATCGAGAATACGGTCACTCGTTGGGGCGGTAATTAAGGTGTCTCCTATGCGAAAAAACACGTTCATCGTCCCGGCCTCCTCTAAAAACTCGTGACTGTTAGCATCGGTCCAAATCACTTGATGATAGCCTTTTTCACGGGCTAAATTTGTCGGATAAAATTGTGCGGCGTAATTCCCTGCAGCTTTAGCAAAGCCTACCCCGCCGTCTGCGGCGCGACTGTAATGATCTGCGATCAAAACTTTTAGTTTTTCACTATAATAGGCCGTTACCGGGGAAAGCACGATCATAAATTCGTATCGCGCTGAAGGAGAAGCGGCTACTCCATTTTCTGTAGCGATTACAAATGGACGAATATACAAGGCATGGCCGTGGCCTGATTTAACCCAATTACGATCTAAATCAATAAGTGTTTTTAGGGCTTCTAAAAAAAGATCTTCAGGAAATTCTGGTATGGCTAAACGGCTCGCAGATTTATTGAAGCGTTTGATGTTTTGGTCTGGGCGAAATAAAAAGACGTCGTTATTGTCGTCTTTAAAGGCCTTCATGCCCTCAAAAATGGCTTGACCATAATGAAAGACTTTGGCGCTGGGATCTAAACTGATTGGGCCGTAAGCAGCGATACGAGGGTTTTGCCATTGCCCTTGATCAAAGGTGCAGCAAAACATATGGTCTGTAAAACTTTTACCAAATGTAAGTTGGTTAAAATCTACCGAATCAATACGGCTTTCGGAACAACGGCTTACCTCAATCACTCAGAAAATACTTCGGGGTCTAACATTGGCGCAAAATTAGGCAAAAAAATACCCAAAAGACCCTTAAATTTTCATAAAATTGTACTCTAAATAAAGGTCAAAAAAACACCCTAAACATGAAAAAAATCGTTCTTATTGCCTTACTTGCTTTGTCTTTTGGGGCGTGTAAAGATTCAGGTAATCAATCAGATAATCAACAAAATCAACAAGCTGAGGCAACTCAAGACTATGTGTCATTTGGCGCCGAGATTACTGCTGACGATGCTGTAGATGCTGACGCCATGATGGCTCTGTATGCCGACCTAAAACAGGGGGATACCATCGCTGCAAAATTTCAAGCTCCTGTGAATAGCGTATGCAAGATGAAAGGTTGCTGGATGCGCTTGGCTGTCGGTGAGCAGGAGGCTTTTGTAAAGTTCAAAGACTACGGATTTTTTGTACCGAAATACCTATCTGAGGTTGAGGTAATCGTTTCTGGAAAGGCCTATGTGTCTCAGACCAGTGTAGAGGATTTGAAACATTTTGCACAAGATGCAGGAAAGAGCCAAGAGGAAATCGATGCCATTACCGAGCCTGAACTCAGCTTAGATTTTATGGCTGATGGGGTGTTGGTACCCGCATCAGCGATTGTTGAAGAGCCAGAACAAGAGGTAGAAGAGTCTGCGGCCACAGAAACAGAGGCTACAGAGTAAGACACCACCCAGTAGCACCTATTTCGAGAACCCATGGCGCTTCAATTAATTCAAACGGGCGATGGTTCTTCGAGTTTATACCACAGTGCGTTGGATGAGACCTATCATTCACGTCACGGGGCCATTGCCGAATCTAAGCATGTTTTTATCCAAAATGGTCTAAACCATTGGCTGGGTCAAAGACCGCGGCAACAAGATCAAGGGGCAAACCGCCAAGATAATCCTGAGGCCTTGTCGATTTTAGAAATGGGTTTCGGTACAGGACTTAATGCTTTACTGACCCTTATGTATCGGCAGGAGTTGATGCAGCAAAAACAGAGTCTAAACTCTGGCCATGCGGTGCCCGAGATTCAATATCAAAGTCTTGAAGCTTTTCCATTGGAGCCCAAAATCTATGAATCTCTGGATTACGCCCGTCAGTTAGGCTGCGATGCAGATACTTTTCTGGCCTTACACAGGGCTCCGTGGGAGCAAGCAGTTGCCCTTGATTCTGGTTTCAAGCTACTTAAAAAAGCCATGAGGTTTGAGGATTTTAATGCCCCGCCATCATTTGATTTGGTTTATTATGACGCCTTTGGGGCTCGGGTTCAGCCCGAGCTTTGGGAAATAGAACGATTCTCTAGACTTTACCAGGCCTTAAATCCGGGTGGCGTTTTTGTGACCTATGCTGCAAAGGGCAGTGTGCGACGAGCCTTACAAGAGGTTGGTTTTACAGTCGAGCGTCTTGAAGGTCCTCCTGGAAAACGCGAAATGCTGCGCGGCACCAAAATTTAACAATTAAACATTATTTTTTAACGTTACAGACCCCCATTACAATTGGCAAAACGCCTAGGTTGTGTTAAATTCGCCAAAAAATTAAAATGAGGGTACTTATTGCTGGAGCAACAGGTTTAATTGGCAAACCCCTAGTTGCCGCATTGCTCGAGCGTGGCGATGAAGTCCTCTATCTAACCACCAGCCGAGATAAAACTCAAAGTATTGCTGGAGCCCAAGGATTTTACTGGGATCCCAAAAATCATTTCTGCCCAAAGGAGGCTTTGGAAAATGTCACCGTAGTGATCAATCTCGCAGGAGCTTCTGTCGCCTCACCCTGGACAAAAAAACACAAAACACAGATCTTACAAAGCCGATTAGATACGGCCAAAGCTCTAAAGCTGGCCATGAAAAACTACGATACCCCGCTGCATTATATCGGCGCTAGTGGTATTTCGGGCTATGCCTCATCTTATTCCCTAAATTACAACGATCAAGACCAAATTTTCGGTTCAGGATTTTTGGCAGAAGTGGTAAGACAATGGGAAACCGCCACGCACAAAGGGCACAGAAAAAATGTCACGACCACAGCTGTGCGTACTGGTTTGGTTTTGGCCCGTAAAGGGGGTGTACTCCCTCAGATCATGCGGCCCATTAAATGGGGCGTGGGGGCTGTTTTAGGTTCAGGAAAACAGCATCAATCATGGATACACATTGACGATTTGGTCGGGGTGTACCTTTGGATTATTGACAATAAACTTTCTGGAAATATCAATGCCGTTGCCCCAGAGCCCGTGACCCAAGAAAAAATGACTCAGGTTTTGGCTCAGCACCTGAGACGTCCCCTTTGGCTCCCCGCGGTACCGGCTTTTGTTTTACGCATTTTATTAGGGGAGCGTAGCACTTTAGTTTTAGACAGCCAGTGGGTTATTCCCGAGGTCTTGACCCGAGCAAAGTTTGCGTTTAAATTTTCCAATCTTCGCCACGCATTGACGGATTTGTTGTCTAAATGACATTTTGACATTTTAGGCATTGTGGCAATAAATTTGCTCTTTGCAAGAGGTCATTAATTACAAAGACAATGAGTAAAAAAACCAAGCAAGCCCAAGAAGAAAATCTTGACCCCCAGTCTGAGGGCACTCAAAAGGAGCAAGCCGCGCAGAACGAGGCAGATAACAGCCATAAAGACACCAAAGAAACGAATCAGGAATCGACCCCTGAGCCAACGCCCGAGGAGGCTTTGGCACAAGAAAAGGACCGTTACCTGAGATTATTTGCAGAATTTGAGAATTATAAGCGCCGAACCAGCAAAGAGCGTATGGAATTATTCAAGACGGCGAGTCATGATGTCATGGTGGCATTATTGCCCGTTTTGGATGATTTTGACCGCGCCTTAAAGGAGCTGGAAAAGGCAGATGATCCCATGTTTGAGGGCGTGACACTAATTCGCAACAAGTTCTTCGAAACCCTTAAGCAAAAAGGCTTAGCTTTGATTGAAACAGAGTCGGGGACAGTATTTGATGCCGATCAGCACGAGGCCATAACCCAAATTCCAGCGCCAAGTGATGAGCTCAAAGGTAAAATCATTGACGTGATTGAAAAAGGGTACAAGCTCGGTGAAAAAATAATTCGTTACCCCAAGGTAGTGATCGGACAATAAGATGAAAGAAGATTTTTACGACATATTAGGAATTTCTAAAGGCGCTAGTGCCAGCGAAATTAAGAAGGCTTATCGCAAGAAGGCTATAGAGTTTCATCCAGACAAAAATCCTGGAGACACTAAGGCTGAAGAAAACTTCAAAAAGGCAGCTGAGGCCTACGAGGTGCTCAGTGATCCGGACAAAAAGGCCCGTTATGACCAATTTGGGCATCAGGCTTTTGAAGGCGGAGGATTCGGCGGTGGCGGCATGAATATGGAAGATATATTCAGTCAATTCGGCGATATTTTCGGCGGAGCGTTTGGTGGGGCATTTGGCGGTGGTTTTGGTGGCGGACAGCGTCGCGCCAAGGGCAGTAATCTGCGTATTCGCGTCACTTTAAGTCTTGAGGAAATTGCTCAAGGCGTTGAGAAAAAAATCAAGGTTAAGCGCAAGAAGCAGGCCCTTGGGACGACCTATAAAACTTGCAGTACCTGTCAAGGACAAGGACAGGTGACTAAAATTCAAAATACCATTTTGGGGCGCATGCAAACCGCAGCAACTTGTGGTAGCTGTCGTGGGGCCGGTCAGATTCTGGACCATAGACCAGCCGATGCCGATGCCGATGGAATGATCGTCAGTGAAGAGACCGTCTCTATTAAAATACCTGCTGGGGTGGTCGATGGAATGCAACTCAAGGTCTCTGGCAAAGGAAACGACGCTCCTGGTCAAGGAATTTCAGGGGATTTAATTGTGGCTATTTCTGAAGCCGAGCATCCTCTATTGCAAAGAGAAGGCGATAATTTGCACTATGACCTATATGTCAGTATTTCTGACGCTGTTCTGGGAACTTCCAAGGATATCGAGACTGTGTCGGGTAAAGTTCGAATAAAAATAGAACCTGGGGCCCAAAGCGGAAAAATACTGAGATTACGCGGTAAAGGAATTCCTAGTGTACAGGGTTATGGTGTGGGTGATTTATTGGTACATCTCAATGTATGGACCCCAAAAACCTTGTCAAAAGAGCAGCGTGATTTTTTTGAAAAGATGAAAAATGACGAGCATTTTATACCCAAACCTGAAAAAGAAGACAAGTCCTTTTTTGAAAAGGTAAAAGATATGTTTTCGTAAAATAATGTTAAAAACATATTTTTTGTTTATATTTGAACGTCTCTTTTCCTATAAAGAGTCAATTTTTTCTTTTTCATAGCAATTTTTTTTCCCACCCTAAGTCAATCGATTTAGGGTGGGTTTTGTTTATACCCATGCCTTATTCTGGGTCAGCACAAAATATTCTTAAAATGGTGGAGACTCCGTATTTTAAAAATTAACTTTACCCTGTCGCTTGTCCGCTTGACTCGACCTGCCAAAGGAAGATCGGCATAAGTTTTTTGTGGTGAGCGCATTTAGCATTAACTGAATTATGTCTTTACTAGAAGTCAATCAAGTTTCCAAATCTTTCGGGACCTATAAAGCCTTGGATCAAGTAAGTTTGTCGGTCCCCAAGGGTTCGATTTTTGGCCTTTTGGGCCCCAATGGTGCGGGAAAAACTACCCTGATACGCATCGTCAATCAAATAACCATGCCCGATCAAGGGACAGTGTATTTAGACGGTCAAAAACTCGCCCCGCATCACATCAGCGATATCGGTTATTTGCCGGAGGAACGCGGACTTTATAAGTCAATGAAAGTAGGGGAACAGGCCCTTTATCTGGCCCAGCTCAAAGGAATGTCTAAATCTGAGGCCAAAGCTCAGCTCAAAATGTGGTTTGAGCGTTTAGAAATTGGCCACTGGTGGGATAAAAAAATACAGGAACTCTCTAAGGGGATGGCACAGAAAATTCAATTTGTGGTGACTGTGTTACACCGACCCAAACTTTTGATTTTTGACGAGCCTTTTAGTGGGTTTGATCCCATTAATGCCCAAATAATTCAACGTGAAATTTTACGCCTGAAAGACGAGGGGGCGACGGTTATTTTTTCGACGCATCGCATGGAATCGGTTGAGGAATTATGCGATCATATCGCCTTGGTCCACAAATCGAAAAAAATCCTCGATGGAAATTTAACGCAAATCAAAAGAGCTCATTTAAGCAATCGATTTAAAGTTGGCATACAATGTGAATCTCGCGATCAGGTTTTGAAGGCCATTGGAGAAAAGTTTAGCATTAGCCCCACTGAATTTAAATCGGTCTATCAGGGGGTTCAGTTCAGTCTACAACTTTCAGATCAAGATACCCCAAACGCAGCTCTGACTGAATTAAGTCGTTTTGGCATGGTCTATCATTTTGTCGCAGAGGTACCTTCAGCAAACGATCTGTTTGTGCAAACCATAGCCCAAAACAGCACAAGTGAAGACAGTTAATTTAAGGTAACCCAAAAGAATAAATCAAGAGATAAATGAAACATCTAGGCCTTATCATTACACGGGAATACCTCAATAAGATCCGCAATAAATCTTTTGTGGTGATGACCTTTTTGAGCCCCTTGCTCATGGCGGCGCTCATCAGCATTGTGGCTTATCTTTCGAGTGTTAACAACGACACCTTAAAGGACATAAAAGTCCTGGATAATAGCGGTTATTTCGGGCATTTATTTACCGACAGCGATCAGCTGCGCTTTGAAGTGCTCCCCGATATGGATCTGCAGCAGGCCAAAACATTGGCTGAGGCCACCTCGGCCTACGGATTACTCTATATTCCGCGGGTAGATTCTGTTGCAGCCCTTAAAAAGGGCATCACCTTTTACAGTGCAGATACTCCTGCCCTAGGGGTAACAGTGGCCATTGAACGATTGTTGCAACGACAGGCGAATGCTTTGGTCTTGCGCGAAAATGGTATTGATGATAAAGCAATAGAGGCCTTGTACTTTAATGTTTCGACCCAACTAGAAACCTTTGCCGGACAAGAAACCTCTAAACTCGGTTCGGGTTTGAAATTGATTTTTGGGGGTGCCGCAGGATATCTGCTGTTTATGTTTATTATTATTTACGGCAATATGATCATGCGCAGCGTGATAGAAGAAAAAACCAGCCGTATCATCGAGGTGATTATCTCTTCAGTTAAGCCGCGAGCACTGATGCTTGGTAAGATTTTTGGAACAACCCTGGCTGGGATTACACAATTTGCCATCTGGGTGATTATTTTGGGGATATTCTCTATAATTGCTACTGGGGTACTCGGATTAGAAATGGGCTCAGGGGCTGATTTAGCTCAAGAGGCGGCACAAATCGGTGATCAAGAATCTCAAGAAATAGCTTTGGCCGTGGCTCGAGAAATATGGCAATTGCCATTGACTAACCTTGTAGTGATGTTCTTTTTATATTTTATCGGAGGTTATTTACTCTATGCCTCGCTTTACGCAGCCATTGGTGCGGCTGTGGATAGTGAGACCGATACTCAACAATTTTTACTGCCTATACTCATGCCGCTGATCATTGCGGTATACGTCGGGGTATTTACTGTGATAGAAGATCCGCACGGAACTATTGCACAAGTATTTAGTTTTATCCCCTTGACCTCACCAGTGGTGATGCTCATGCGCATACCCTTTGGCGTCCCGCTCTGGCAACAAATTTTCTCGGTGGTGCTTTTATTTACTACCTTTATGGGTACGGTGTGGTTTGCGGCCAAAATATATCGAGTAGGGATACTGATGTATGGCAAAAAGCCGAGTTATAAAGAACTAATTAAATGGTTAAAATATTGATTCAAGAGACCGATCAAGCGCTTGCTCAGACCATAAAACGAAGTGTGTGGGAGGCGATCTCTGAGGTGTTAAACTGGGGTTTTCATTGGGGAGAAGGCGCCAATCACATTCAAATCACTATAGGGACCTTACTTCTGGTAACCCTGTCTTTTTTGGCCACGAGTTATGTCCTGGGTCTTGTCCGAAAAATTTATACCAGAAACCTCAATGAAACAGACACTCTAAAGTTTATCAGTGTCTTTAAATTCATAAAATACCTGGCTTATGTCATCGTTGTTTTTGCGGTGCTAAGTTTTTCAGGGGTCAATGTCACCCCTTTTTTAGCGGCCAGTGCAGCACTTTTGGTGGGTGTGGGTTTGGCCCTGCAGGAGCTTTTTCAAGATGTGCTAGGGGGGATCTTTATAATGTTGGATAAATCCCTTCAAGCGGGTGATATCATCGAAGTTGAGGGCAAAGTGGGGCGCGTGGTTGATATTCGCCTTAGAACTACACGAGCAGTAACACGGGACGATAAGATCGTCATTATTCCCAACCATAAATTCATATCAGACACGGTTTTTAACTACACCCAAAACCACAAGCAAACCAGAGAGACCGTCAGTGTCGGGGTGGCTTATGGGAGTGATACGGCACTGGTCAAAGCACTTTTGCTGAAAAGTCTTGAAAAAGATTCTCGGATTTTATCACGGCCGAAGCCTTTTGTACTTTTCGAGGATTTTGGCGATTCTGCTCTTATATTCAGTGTGAATTTTTTTGTTTCTGACAGTTTTACTGACCCTGTGGTAAAAAGCGATATACGCTTTCGAATTGATGAGTTGTTTAGAAAAAATAATATCAGTATTCCGTTTCCACAGCGAGATGTGCACTTGTATACCAAGCCCTCTGGTGAATCTCCAAAAACTCAGTAATCATGCCTAAAATATTGATTGTCGAAGATGAAGCCGCCATCCGACGCGTGCTTTCAAAAATTCTCAAGGAGGAGGATGCTTCCTATGAAGTTTTTGAGGCCGAAGATGGGCGTCAAGGTCTGGAGATGGTTCAATCTCAGGTCTTTGATTTGGTCTTTTGCGACATTAAAATGCCCGTAATGGATGGTATGGAACTCTTGGGCGCAATTCAGGAGCAATATGCCGAGATTCCAGTGGTGATGATTTCTGGTCACGGGGATATTGAGGTCGCGGTCCAGGCCATGCGTCTGGGGGCTTTTGACTATATCTCAAAACCGCCAGATTTGAATCGTCTGCTCAATACAGTTCGCCTTGCATTAGACCGCAAGCAACTGGTAGTGGCCAACAATCGATTGGCCAAAAAAGTAGCCAGAAAATACACCATGATTGGGGCCTCACAGGCTTTGGAGCAAATCAAGTCTATGATCGACAAGGTGGCCCCGACCGATGCCAGGGTTTTAATTACTGGGCCCAATGGTTCAGGAAAAGAACTCGTCGCCCATGCCTTGCACAGTCAAAGTGCCCGTGCTAAAGCACCGATGATTGAGGTAAATTGTGCGGCAATCCCTAGTGAACTTATTGAAAGCGAATTATTTGGACATGTCAAAGGGGCGTTTACCTCGGCAGTCAAAGATAAAGCTGGGCGTTTTGAAAGCGCCAATGGCGGTACTTTGTTTTTGGATGAGATTGGCGATATGAGTCTTTCAGCCCAGGCGAAAGTATTAAGAGCCCTACAAGAACAAAAAATTCAGCGCGTAGGCAGTGATAAGGACATTAAGGTGGATGTGCGTGTTTTGGCCGCCACTAACAAAGATCTGCTGCTGGAAATCAAAGAAGGTCGTTTTCGCGAGGATCTTTACCATCGCCTAGCCGTTATATTGATTGACGTCCCTGGGCTGAATGAGCGCAAAGATGACATCGATGAGCTGGTGGCCTATTTTTGTGAACAAATTGGGGCCGAACAAGGCGCTCCCGCAAAGAGCTTTGATAAAAAGGCCTTGGCTATGCTCAAGTCCTTTGATTGGACGGGAAATATTCGTGAACTGCGCAATGTGGTCGAACGCTTGATTATTTTGGGAGGCCCCCAAATAACTGAGCAAGACGTGCGTCAATTCGCCCAGAAGTAATAATCGAAATAGAGAAATAAGGGTATAAAATCTTAGAAATATGACTAAATCAACCGCCGTTTTAATGGTTCTTTTATCGACTTTGGCCATAAATGGACTTTGGGCGCAAAAGCAAACTCAGGGTACTCAAACCCCAGATGAGCAAATGCTGCGCAGTATATATGATATGGCTTTAACCGATGGACAGGCCTACGAATGGCTCGATCATTTATCCAATGAAATCGGTGGGCGTTTATCAGGCTCATTAGAGGCGGAAAAGGCCGTACAGTATACCAAAGAAGTTATGCAAGAAATCGGATTGGACTCGGTTTGGTTACAGCCTGTAATGGTCCCTAAATGGACCCGCGGTGTGCCCGAATACAGTTATATAGAAACGG
>JALRAI010000041.1 GCA_023258055.1 Flavobacteriaceae bacterium
ACCGCTCTACGCAGAGCACCTATACAGTGAACATCCCAACAAAGCCACAAACATCCAGGGCATTGCCCCTGAATATTCAGAAAGCAGTACGCTGGTCGATGGACGTTTAGTCCTTCGGGAGAACTTTAAAGTGATGTTTGAAAATCATCCAGAAGTATTGATTTTTGGAGAAGATAGCGGTAAAATTGGGGATGTCAATCAAGGACTCGAAGGAATGCAAGAAGAGTTCGGCCCTGTACGCGTCAGCGATACAGGGATTCGGGAAGCAACAATTTTAGGGCAAGGTATCGGAATGGCTATGCGGGGATTACGTCCAATTGCTGAGATCCAATATTTAGATTACGTCTTGTACTGTTTGCAAACGATGAGTGATGATTTGGCTACAGTGCGCTACAGAAGCTGCGGAACTCAGAAAGCTCCACTGATTGTACGTACCCGTGGACACAGACTTGAGGGGATTTGGCACAGTGGTTCTCCTATGGGTGGCCTGATTCATCTGCTCCGGGGCATGTATGTATTAGTACCACGCAACATGACCCAGGCCGCAGGCTTTTATAATACGCTTCTTAAAAGTGATGAACCGGCACTGGTTATAGAAAGTTTAAACGGGTACCGTCTTAAAGAAAAATTACCCGAGAATTTAGGAGCATTTTGCACCCCCATCGGTGTGGTTGAAACCCTAAAAAGCGGACATGACTTAACGGTGGTGTCCTATGGAAGTACCCTGAGAATTGTCGAGGAGGCCGCCAGTAAACTAGAAGAGAACACCGGAATTTCCGCCGAAGTAATCGATGTTCAATCTCTTCTACCCCTAGATATACCTCAAGATATTGTCAAAAGTCTCAGCAAAACTAACCGACTACTTATTGTGGATGAAGATGTTCCCGGAGGAGCCTCAGCTTATATACTGGACGATATTTTGGTGCGTCAAAAAGGCTATCAATATTTGGACAGCGCCCCTAGTGTTTTAACGGCTAAAGCGCACAGACCTGCCTATGGCACTGACGGCGATTATTTCTCAAAGCCTTCATTTGAAGATATTTACGAGCGCATGTACACCATAATCAGCGAGACAGATCCGACGCAATATCCCGATTTAGTTTAGCTTAATTTAGGCGCTGAGTTCCCTTTTTAAGGCAACCACTTTTTCTCAAAATTCGGAGGACGTTTTTCCAAAAAGGCATCTCTTCCTTCTTTGGCCTCATCAGTCATATAGGCCAATCTTGTGGCCTCACCGGCAAAAACTTGTTGTCCCACCATACCATCGTCAGTCAGATTCATGGCAAACTTCAGCATCTTTATAGATATGGGTGATTTTTTTAAAATTTCTTGAGCCCATTCAAAAGCGGTTTGCTCCAAGACATCATGAGGCACTACGGCATTGACCATCCCCATTTCATAGGCTTCTTGAGCTGAATAATTTCGGCCCAGAAAAAAGATTTCACGCGCTTTTTTTTGCCCCACCATTTTAGCCAAATACGCACTGCCATAACCCCCATCAAAGCTGGTGACATCAGCATCTGTTTGTTTGAAAATGGCATGCTCGGCACTGGCCAAAGTCAAATCGCAGGTCACATGAAGGCTGTGTCCGCCACCCACGGCCCAACCAGGCACCACTGCAATAACAGCTTTAGGCATAAAACGAATCAAACGTTGCACCTCTAAAATATTGAGCCTGTGATAGCCGTCTTGCCCTACATAACCCTGGTGTCCTCGGGCGCTTTGATCTCCACCGGAACAAAAACTAAAAACCCCGTCTTTGGGAGAGGGCCCCTCTGCAGACAGCAACACAACCCCAATTTTCGTATCCTCCTGAGCATCGTGAAAAGCCTCGAGTAACTCACTGGTGGTTTGCGGTCTAAAGGCATTGCGCACCTCTGGTCGATTAAACGCTATTCGGGCAACCCCGTCACATTTTTTATAGGTAATGTCTTGAAATTCTCTAACAACTTCCCAATTTGGCTGACTCATGACTCAATTTTTTTATAAATGTAGCGCAAAATAAATGAAACAATAAAGAAGCTTAATCTTCATCGCGTAGACTAATGCCATCATCACTGATGTTGATCTTTTTGTCTTTATATAGGGCTCCTATTGACTTTTTAAATAATTTCTTACTCATTCCCAATTCCTGTCGAATCAGATCTGGTGATGACCCATCGTTCAGGGGCAAAAAGCCTCCGGCGGCCTCGAGTTCTTCGAGTACATAAGCCGCATTAGGCTCTATACTTCTGTAACCCATGGGTTGCAAAACAATATCTACTTTGCCGTCATCTCTGACTTTTTTGACATAGGCCGTGAGTCGGTCTCCAGAGCGAATGTCTTCAAAAATATCGTCGATATAAATGAGTCCCTGATGCTTTTGATCAATGATGACATTAGCGCCCTTTTCTGTTAAATGGGTCACCAATATTTCACATTCATCAAACTTCTTTAGCGTCATCCCTTCCTGAGTTAAAAATCGATTGGTTTTACTCGATGCGACCAAGCGGTTTGTTTGCTGATCTAAATAAAGGTAAACCACATACCAATGGCCTACTTTCATCGGACGTGCTTGCTCCCTAAAAGGCACAAAAAGTTGTTTGACAAGACCCCAATCCAAGAAAGCGCCATGTTTGTTCACATCACAACAGCGTAAATAGCCAAAAGTGTGCAAGGTCAGAAATGGCTCTTCAGTGGTGGCTATAGGACGCTGTTCATTGTCCAAATAAACAAAAACCTCTATTTGATCGCCTATTTTGTATTGCCCAGGTTTATATTTATGGGGCAAGAGGACCTCAGCGCCCTTTTCGTCTCCCAAAAACAAACCAGGATCTGTTTCGCGAAGTATGGTTAATGTGTTGTATTGACCTAAATTCATATGGATCGCTTGTCTGGTGTTTTTATTGTTTGGATGTTTTGTGTTAAACACCCGACTGTTGTTTTAAAAAGTCAAAATATCCGTTTAAAACCTCATCATTCAGGGTACTCGGGGTAACAATTTCTAAAATTTTTGGTCCGGCACTGGGGTCAATAAATGACGCAAAGGCATTTTCGAGCTCATCCCTATTGCTCGCCTTAGTATATTCAAAGCCAAATTCTTTGGCCAACAAGGCAGCATTGCGTTGATGTGGTGTTTCAAGAAATGTTTCAAATGGATACACTTGCTTTGCCCCTGGTAAAATGCGAAATATCCCGCCCCCTTGATTATTGACCACAATAATTCTAAAGGACTTAGGGGTATAGTTTTGCCAAAGTGCATTAATATCATAGAAAAAACTCAGATCACCGGTGATAAAAACAGTCTGTTTGTCCTCTTTAAAATTTACCCCAACCGCTGCGCCGACAGCCGTGCTCATACTTCCTTCTATACCGCTCGTTCCTCGATTACAATAAATATTATGCGTCTTATTTGACGGAAATAATTGGGCGTAACGAATACCCGCACTATTGGCAACCTGTAGATTGATACAATCAGGCAGATGAGCCAAAATATATTGATACACGGTAAAATCACAAAACGGGGCCTGGTGCAAATAAGCCTCATGACCTTTTAATCGGGCCGCCTTAAGTTCTAGCCAGAGCGACTTAAAGCTCGATTGTCCATAAGCCGATAAGGTCTGCTGCTGCGTCTGATCAAATGCATAGGCTTTTGAGAAAAATTGATCTGGACTCAGGCGTATATGCTCCTTGAGTGCAAAAAATGTGTCATTGGGCCGCTCAAATCCTACATGCCAATGACGTTTAACCCCCATCTTACGCAGCAATTTTTTAATGCGCTTAGAGACAATCATGCCCCCAAGACTGATCAAAAGATCGGGTTGATATGCACTTAGTAGCCCTGAAGGAAAATCTGAAATAACTTGATCAATCCCAGAGATAAATTCAGGATGCTGCACATTGGCCAGGGATTCGGTCAATACAATAATACTGGGGTCATTACTCCACTGCTCTAAAACGGCTTTGGAGAGCGTGTTTGGGGGCATGGCACCGATCAGGATCATTTTTTTACGGCAACTATGGTAGTCCTCAGCAGCCTGTATCTGCGCACTCAAATCTGAATTATTTGGACTCAATTCTAAATAGCTACGGGTCACATCAAAGGCAAAGCTCATCGGTACTTGCTCCACCCCGTAGAGCGGTTCATCCATAGGGACATTAATGTGCACCGGTCCTCCCTGGGTGACTGTTTTGCGCAGCACAATCCCTAAATGATCAGAGGCCTTTTCAAAATCTGGATCATTATCGGATAGGTGCACAGCGCCCAATACATGAGTGCCAAAAATATTTCTCTGATTAATGGTTTGCCCTTCTCCCCGATTAATTAATGCCTCAGGACGATCGGCCGAGATCACCACTAAGGGCAACTGACTGTAAAAAGCCTCGGTAATGGCGGGAAAATAATTCACAACGGCACTCCCAGAGGTGCAGACCAATGCCACAGGTTTACGAGTTTGCTGGGCTATACCCAGAGCAAAAAAGGCCGCACTGCGCTCATCGACGATACTGAAGCACTTAAATCCAGGATAAGCCGTAAAATCCATGACCAGTGGTGCGTTTCGCGAGCCCGGTGAAATGACAACCGCCGCAACACCCAACCCTTGGCAATGTTGTACCACTAAATGAGATAATGTAATACGGGAATAATCCATGGCCTACAAAGATACAAAAGGGAACTGCCCCTACTCAATAAATGGGGCAATAACCTGTCCCATGGTGGTCATTTTTCTTTGGGTCTCCTGCCACTCATTTTGCGCAAGGGAATCACCTGTAATTCCGCCACCAACATATAAATGAAACTGACTCGAACGGTATGCCAAACAGCGAAGGTTGACATAAAAATCAGCCGAATTTCTCTCAGGGTCAAATAAACCTAGAAAGCCAGTGTAGAGTAAACGATTATAGCCCTCATTTTGTTTAATGAAGTCATAAGCCACGCTTTGAGGAAATCCACACACAGCAGGTGTGGGATGCAACAGACGGGCGATATCGACTGCCCCACCAGCACCATTTAGCCTACCGGTAATATCTGTGCGCAAATGCTGCATTGCCCCCGCCTGATGATTGTAAGGTTCCCCTTTTTGCAGCTGGGCAAAAGGTTTAAGCGTCTTTAATATCTCACCTACAACCCAATCATGCTCCTGGTACTCTTTTTGAGTCCATGAGGGAAACTGCTCAAAGCTTTTCCAGCGTGTCCCGGCTAATGCCATGGTTGAAAAATCACTGTCCTTAACACTCAGGAGCACCTCAGGAGTGGCTCCACACCATACACCCCAGTTTGGATGGGACAGCATATAACGAAAGGCATTCTGATCCACCTGTGTCAATCGCCAGATGAGTCTAAGCCAATCCACCTCTGGTGCATTGAACTCCTGTACTCTGGAAAGTACAACCTTCGTCAATTGACCACTGTTTATGGCCTTAATCGCTTTATCAATGAGCTGGTGGTGATTGCTGCGTGCCATCTCAGACTCTGGAGCTACCCATTGAACCGCAGCAAGCGCGTCTGATGGCTCATAAACTTTTGCCAAATCATCTAAACTGATCTCAATTTTATCAAAAGATCCCTCCGACCAAATGCTAGGCGCCTGATCACGGGCGAATCCTTGTACATAAAATTGCAGGCCACCAGGGGATTTTTCCAGAGGTCTGCCTTGTGAAAACCAAAACTCAATAATTTGGGCCTTGGGCATTAAATAACAGAGCATAGGCCATTTGGCCTCAAGATGTTTTTGAATCGACTGGGATAAATGATGCACTAGTTGCTCTTTAAAATCATGGTGGTGAACTTCACAACACTGACCAGTACACCCTCGTCATCAGTGATGTGTATTTGCCATAGCTGTGTGGTTCGCCCGCGGTGTAAAACAGTGGCTTTGGCCCAAACATGACCCGAGCGCACACTTTTAATATGATTTCCTGAAAGCTCTAGACCGCGAATTTGGGCACGACCCGCAGCAATCAAAACTTGAGCGGCAGCACTCCCCACACTTTCTGCTAGCGCCAAAGTGGCCCCACCATGTAATACTCCATCAGGTTGATATACCTTATCTGTTACGGGCATTTTTGCGGTCAATGAATCCGCGTCAATAGCCACGTATTCAATGCCTAGGGTCTCCATTAAAGTCCCTTTACAATGATCATTTATTTTTGCAAGTAAGTCTTTGGTATCCATAGCTCATTGGGTCTAATAGGCCATTCAAAGATACTGATTTAAGACATCAAGGACAATTTTGCTTTGGTTTGACAATGCCTTAGGAATATGCGTTAAAACTGCCTAAAAAAAACTATTTTTATGAAAAACCATACCATGACTAGCCGAAGAAACTTTGTAAAAAATACCGCCATAGCAGGGGCCGCCCTGACAACCCTACCAGGATGGGGCCTGAGTGCTGCAACCACACCCTTAGAGGAAAAACTACGGGTAGGATTAATCGGGGTGGGACTGCGCGGCACGAATCACTTGAATAACCTGCTCTTGCGCTCGGACTGCCTGGTTACTGCAATTTGTGATATTGACCCAAAACGCATTGAAATCGCTTTAGGGATGATTTCAAAAGCAGGCCAAAAAAAGCCAAAAGTTTTTGAAAATGGAGATTACGATTATCGAAACCTATTAGACTTAAAAGAGGTTGATGCAGTAATCATTTCCACCCCTTGGCTATGGCATACACGCATGGCCAAAGATTCTATGTGGGCCGGTAAATACACAGGGTTAGAAGTTTCAGCGGCGAATTCAATGGAAGAATGTTGGGACCTAGTCAACGTCCACGAACAAACCGGAAGTCAGCTCATGATCTTAGAAAATGTGTGTTATCGTCGAGACATAATGGCTGTCCTAAATATGGTGCGGCAGGAGGTTTTTGGAGAGCTCTTACACTTTAGATGCGGATATCAACACGATTTGCGATTTGTTAAATTCAACGATGGAAAGACCCCTTATGGGCGAGGCGCAGAGTTTGGCGCCAAGGGGATTTCCGAATCTGCTTGGCGCACCCAGCACAGTTTATTGCGCAACGCCGATGTCTATCCCACCCATGGCGTGGGGCCTATAGCAGTAATGAGCGATATTAATCGCGGTAATCGCTTTATGAGCATAAGCTCAATGGCGACCAAAGGTGTGGGGCTACATAATTATATCGTACGTGTGGGCGGGCCTGATCACCCTAATGCCAAACTAAAGTTTGCCCAAGGGGATATTATCACCTCAATGATTGAAACCTCAAGGGGCGAAACCATCATTGTGACCCATGATTGTAACTCCCCAAGGCCCTATTCTCTTGGATTCAGAGTACAAGGCAGTAAAGGCCTATGGGAGGTCGACGGGAACCGAATCTATATTGAGGACCGCGCTGAGCATCCACACCGATGGGATAACGCGACCCCTTGGCTAGAGGAGTACGATCACCCCCTTTGGCAGCAATACGGTGAAATTGCTACCGGCGCTGGCCATGGCGGTATGGACTTTTTCGTACTACAGGCCTTTGTGCGCTCAGCCATTAGCAAAGTGGCCCCACTCGATGCTTATGATGCCGCCGCGTGGAGCGCCATTACCCCGCTCTCGGAACAGTCTATTGCCAATGGTGGCGAGGTCCAAGATTTTCCAGATTTCACTCGTGGGAATTGGATCAAAAGACCCCCGGTGGATTGGATGAAAACAGTTTACGGCCAGCAATAATATGCGCAACTTTACGGTTCATAGCCCTGCTAGAGTCTGCCTTTATGGGGATCACCAGGATTATTTATCCCTTCCAGTAATCGCTGGAGCGATTGATCGATACATGGTTTTTGAGGTCAAAGAAAGTCCGAACGACGTATTTGAAATAGAGCTTGCGGACCTGGGAAATAAGCTCAAAATAAACATAGACCCCTCGAATCAATATCCACAAACCCAAAAGATCGATTTTTTTCGTTCAGGCTTGAGGGTCGCCTCGCGTTTTGGATATCCTCCTAAACACGGACTAAAAGTAACCATCCAAAGTGATATACCTATCAATGCTGGAGTGTCGAGCTCATCTGCATTGGTTGTGGGTTGGCTTTACACCTTGGCATTGGCCTTTGGGGATGGCAGTGCCCCTAAGCCGGATCTACTAGGACAAATGGCCTTTGAGGCAGAGGTTCTAGAACACCAAAGCCCAGGGGGACAGATGGATCAATACACCATTGCCCATGGTGGTTTGGTGTTTATAGAAACAGGGCGTCAAATTCGTGTCCACCCACTAAACGTTCCCAAGTTGAATCTAATCTTGTTAGATTCTAAAATCAAAAAGCAAACCCTGACCACCATAGGTTCTGTGCGGGAGCAAACAACCCTGGCCATTGATGAAATCCGCCGACTAAAACCCGATTTTTCTCTACCTGAAGCCAGAATAAAAAATATAAAGTCTGAACTGGACCAAATCAATGCAGAACTACGACCGTATGCCGAGGCCGCGGTCCAAAATCACGAAATTACCCTAGCGGCACTAGAATCTTTAAAAAGTGACCCTCCAGATTTATCACTTTTGGGTAAACTTATGTCCGCTCATCACCAGCAGTTAAGCGATGTTTTAAAAGTCTCCCACCCGCAAATTGATCAGTGGTTAAAACTGGCCTTGGATCAAGGCGCCCTTGGGGCCAAAATTGTAGGTTCTGGACACGGCGGTTGCAGTGTATTGCTGACCTCTGAGACTCAAGAAGGTCAATTATCTCAGGGGCTCATTGATGCCGGCGTACCCGCGGCTTACCCGGTAAAAATTAGCCGCGGCTGCCACCACAAATGGATGCCACCTTTAGTTATTTTAGCGGCTGGGGCCTCATCAAGGATGAAAAAGTCGCTAGAAGCCTTGAATGCTCCAAACAGCGCAATGCAATCAAATCAGGATTCAAATAATCAAGAACGCCCTCAGGTCGATACCCACAAGGGGCTTATTGCTTTGGACAATCAGGGTCATACCGTTATTGACCTGCTGATCGATCAGGCCATTGAGGCCGGAATTACCCGAATAATCCTTGTCATTCAACCATCAGGAGACGAGTTTAAAAAGCACTTTGAAGGAAAAAATTATCCCACCAGCTTGTCCAATAACGGTCCTGTTCAAGAGCAGAATAAACTCAGCATTCACTTTGCTTATCAAAAGATACCCCATGATCGAAAAAAACCTTTGGGTACTGCCGATGCACTACAACAGTGTATGGAACAATTCCCAGAATTACACAATCAAGAATTTATCGTCTGTAATGCCGATAATTTATACACAAGCGGAGCTTTTAGGGCATTGATTCAAAGCAAAATCGAAAACGCCTTAATTGGCTATGATCGCAGTGGGCTTGAATTTCCCACAGAAAAAATAAGGAGTTTCGCCCTACTCAATTGTGATCATCAGAGCTTTATGACTGACCTAGTCGAGAAACCAGATCAAAAAGCCACCCAAAAAATCATGGATCAAACACAACAACTCAATGTCAGCATGAATCTCTGGAAATTCAAGGGGTCAGATCTGTGGAATGCCCTACTGAACTGTCCCGTGCATCCTGAGCGCCAAGAAAAAGAGTTGCCGACCGCTGTGCGGCAGATGATTGCGCAAAGTCAGGTCAAAGTGCTGGTAATCCCTCGAAAAGAGCATGTGCCCGACTTGACACAAGCCAGTGATATTCAAACCGTGCGACACTTTCTCAGCCAAAAATTCAGCCAAGAAAAATCTCTGTAATCACGCCGCCAGGTACATTCCAGCAACTGCTAAGCGCGGTTCTGCTCCTTGATTAAATTCAATGCAGAACCCGATCTAAACCACTGAATTTGCTGGGCATTATAAGAATGATTTACCTGAATTTCTTCATGACTTCCATCGGCATGAGTCAGCTTTAGGGAAAGCGCTCTGCCCGGGGCGAATTCTGCTATATCCACCAAACTCAACTGATCGTCCTCTTGAATTTTATCGTAGTCCGCTTCATGGGCAAAAGTCAGCGCGAGCATCCCTTGCTTTTTGAGGTTGGTCTCGTGAATTCTAGCAAATGATTTCACCAAAACAGCCGCTACTCCTAAGTGTCGTGGTTGCATGGCTGCATGCTCACGTGAAGAACCCTCTCCATAATTGTGGTCTCCCACGACCATGGACATTAGGCCACTTTTTTTGTAAGCGCGCTGGGTATCTGGAACTCCACCATATTCTCCAGTGAGTTGATTTTTAACAAAATTAGTCTTGTCGTTAAAGGCATTCACTGCACCGATCAGTGTGTTATTGGCGATATTATCTAAATGTCCGCGATAACGCAGCCATGGCCCTGCCATAGATATATGGTCTGTAGTACACTTGCCTTTGGCTTTAATCAATAACTTCATGTTTTGAACAGAGTCATTAGCAATCGGGATAAATGGATCTAGAAGCTGCAAACGGTCAGAATCCGTAGACACCGCTACAGTAACACTACTTCCATCCTCTTGTGGGGCGATGTAACCATTATCCTGAACCTCAAAACCTTTTGGAGGAAGTTCCCATCCTGTAGGCTCATCCAGCATTACCTCTTGACCGTCCTCATTGATGAGTGTATCGGTGAGTGGATTAAAATCTAATCGACCCGCGATAGCGATGGCTGCAGTCAATTCTGGTGAAGCCACGAAAGCGTGGGTATTTGGGTTTCCATCAGCACGCTTGGCAAAATTGCGATTAAACGAATGCACAATTGAATTTTTGGGAGCATTCTTTGGGTCTTCATAACGGGCCCATTGACCGATGCAAGGCCCACAGGCATTGGTAAAGATTTTCGCATCCAGCTGTTCAAAAATAGAAAGAAGCCCATCGCGCTCTGCAGTGTAACGCACTTGTTCCGAACCTGGATTAATCCCAAATTCAGCTTTAGTTTTTAATTTTTTATCCAAGGCTTGCTGCGCAATCGAGGCGGCACGAGACAAATCTTCATAAGATGAGTTCGTACAGGAACCGATCAGTCCCCACTCCACTTTAAGTGGCCAATCATTTTCCTGCGCCTTTTGGGTCATAGTGCCCACTTCTGTGGCCAAATCCGGGGTAAACGGCCCGTTGAGCTGTGGCTTAAGGGTTGACAAATCAATATCGATAATTTGATCGAAGTAGGCTTCTGGGTTAGCATAGACTTCGGGATCTGCCGTTAAATCTTCCTTAATTCCATTGGCTAAATCAGCCACCTGGTCACGCCCAGTTGCGCGTAAATAGCGCTCCATAGACTCGTCATAACCAAAGGTTGAAGTAGTGGCTCCGATTTCAGCCCCCATATTACAAATGGTTCCCTTACCTGTACAAGAAAGTGCTTGAGCTCCAGGGCCAAAGTATTCCACAATAGCTCCTGTTCCTCCTTTTACCGTCAAAAGCTCAGCCACCTTTAAAATGACATCTTTTGGCGCGGTCCATCCCGAAATTTTTCCAGTAAGACGCACTCCAATAAGTTTTGGAAATTTTAACTCCCAGGCCATCCCTGCCATGACATCAACAGCATCGGCCCCTCCCACACCAATCGCAAGCATACCTAAACCACCGGCATTGACCGTATGTGAGTCCGTACCGATCATCATTCCACCGGGAAAAGCATAATTCTCTAAAACCACTTGGTGAATAATTCCTGCGCCTGGGGCCCAAAAACCGATGCCGTATTTATTAGAAACAGACTCTAAAAAGTTAAAGACTTCATTACTCGAGTTTAAAGCAGATTGAAGATCTGATTTTGCGCCATTTTTGGCCTGGATAAGGTGATCACAATGCACTGTAGTGGGCACAGCAACTTTTTCTTTGCCCGCTTGCATAAACTGCAGTAGGGCCATCTGAGCTGTTGCATCTTGACAAGCGATCCGATCTGGTGCAAAATCTACGTAATCCTCACCTCGTGTGAATGCATTTTCTGGATTACCAGACCAAAGGTGGGTGTAAAGAATTTTCTCTGAAAGAGTAAGTGGTCTCCCTACTACTGATCTCGCCATTTTGACGCGCTGTGGAAAACGCTCATAAAGCGCTTTTATCATGGATATATCAAATGCCATAAGTCGTTTTTTGAAGTTCCGCAAAATTACGAAATAATGCAGATTTTTAAAATATTTCACTCAAAGAACCCATTCATTGAATTATCCTCAATATGGGGTTGTAAATAGCGTATAAAATTAAGTTATCATCAATTTTTCAAGAGGTAAATTGAGAATATAACAAAAAGTCCAAAATGGACGATGGACGCTCGTTTACAACAGAGCAGTGATTATCTCATCGATGTGCTTGCCTTCAGCTTCGGCTTTGTAGTTCTTGAGCAATCGATGGCGCAAAACAGGAAGCGCCACAGCTTTGACATCCTCAATGTCAGGAGAATATTTACCGCGCAATGCCGCATGTGTTTTTGCAGCCAGAATTAAATTTTGTGAAGCCCTAGGACCTGCTCCCCAATCGATGTAATGCTTTACCGACTCTGGAGTATCTTCTAAACCAGGACGTGTTTTAGTCACCAAACGCACCGCGTAATCGATCACATTATCAGCTACAGGCATCCTGCGAATGAGCTTTTGATAACGAATCAGCGTGGGACCGTCCAAGCATGGCTCCAAAACTTGACCCATTTCCGCGGTAGTTGACTTCACAATTTGTACCTCCTCTGCTAAAGACGGATAAGTGAGGTTGATGGCGAACATAAAGCGATCTAATTGCGCTTCGGGCAAAGGGTAAGTCCCTTCCTGTTCTATCGGATTTTGCGTCGCCAGAACAAAATAAGGCTGGCTGAGTTCATGACGCACCCCCGCTATGGTTACTGCGCCCTCTTGCATGGCTTCGAGTAAAGCTGCTTGGGTTTTGGGCGGTGTCCTGTTGATTTCATCAGCCAAGATTATCTGACTAAAAATAGGCCCCTTGATGAATTTAAAATTACGTTCTGAATCCAAAATCTCTGAACCCAAAATATCACTCGGCATCAAATCAGGGGTAAATTGAATGCGATTAAAAGACAATCCTAGGGCACTGGCTACGGTCTGAACCATGAGTGTTTTTGCCAGTCCCGGCACCCCTACAAGCAGCACGTGACCTCCAGAGAAAATCGCACAAATAATTTGGTCTACCACTTGGTCCTGCCCTACAATGACCTTTTGAACTTGTGCTTTGAGGTTTTTATATTCTTGGACCAATTGATCCATTAGCGCCACATCTGACATAGGTTTTGCGTCTTACTTTTTAAGCCAATTACTGGAAAAATCACAATCCAGGTAATCCCCATTGACACTGATATAGGTGTCCTTAATTTTTTTGTTCTGCCAAGCCTCGATAGCCTTGATTTGTTTCTCTTTGAGCGCCAGGTCTTGAATTTTTTCATAGTCCGACACAAAATCTGCCGTGTGTTCACTCTGTCGACTGGTAACGGAAAGAATCTTAAAGGAAGTTTTTCCCGTATAATCTCGATCACTAAAGACTTGAGAAACCTCATTTTCCTCAAGATTATAAACTTGAGCACTTAAGGTAGGATCCATTTTGGTCAAATCGAACTTGGTGTCTAGCGAAACTGGATTGATGAGTTGACCGCCATTATTTCTGGTCTCTGTTTCATCAGAAAACTGTCGCGCTGCATCGGCAAAATTCAGACGACCTTCTGTGATTTCCGTGCGGATTGAATCAATTTTAGTACGGGCACGCGCCACGGCCTCTGAGGTTACTTCGGGAAATAAAATAATGTGACGCACATCAATTTCTTGACCACGAACCTTATCCACGGTCACTATATGATACCCAAATTCGGTCTCAAAAGGCTCACTCACCTCGCCTTCTTCCAATGAAAAAGCGACATCTTTGAATTCTTTAGCAAAAGGAGAGTTTTTGCGAATGCCTGGAATCAGTCCACCTTTTGAGGCTGAACCGTCTTTAGAGTACAGAACGGCTTTGGTCGCAAAACTCGACCCATTTTCGACAATATCGCGTCTGAATTCATTAAGCCTGTCGATAACATCTTGTTTTGCCTTATCGGTAATTATAGGCTCAATGAGAATTTGCGCCACTTCAACCTCTGCACTAAAAACTGGACGCTGGTCCACAGGAATATCAAAAAAGAACTGTCGGACTTCTTCTGGAGTTACCTCCACATTTTCCACGACCTTCTGTTGCATTTGACCCGCGAGGTAAATCACCTTGTTAGTTTCAAATAGTTCTTGGCGTAGCTCTTCAATACTCGATTTTTTATAAAATTCGGCTACTTTGGCCTCATCGCCCCCAAATTGATCGGTGATATAAGCAATTTGCTGCTCAATCCGCGCGCTAATTTCTTCATCCGAAACGACCAAACTGTCTACTTTGGCATGATGGGCGTATAACTTATCCTCCATCAATTTACCGAGTAATTGACAACGGGTTACATCTTTTATAGAGACGCCTTGCTGCTGTAGCTCCAAATAACTCTTGTCAATATCACTATCTAAAACAACGTATTCACCAACCACAGCAGAAACGCCTTCAGCCTTGAATCGCGTAAATGTTTGTTCTACCACTACACTATCTGTTTTGACAAGGGTGGGCTCTTGGATCACATTGGTACTGTCAATAACAATTTCTTGAGCCGATACACCGCAAAAAATCAATAGCGCTGCTACAAAAAGGACCTTAATCTTGGTCATATATTTCAAATGTTTTATTTCTGATCGCATCTTTAGTGATGTCTTTTTCTAATTTCAAAGTGAGTTCTTGCTTGCGTCGATTTAAAATAATCTGGCGAATCGTAGGAGCAACATAAGATAATGGAGCCACATCATTACGATTAAGAAGATCTTCAATTTTCAGTAAATATAACCCTAATGAATCTTGAAACTGGTTAATTTTTACATTTTTTAA
>JALRAI010000042.1:0-14325 GCA_023258055.1 Flavobacteriaceae bacterium
GCATGCTCAATGCCTTGCTTACCCAGGCCGCGCGCGATGGGATTTTAGTGTTTTGAAAAAAACTAAATCTCCAGTCTTTAGTTTAGAGGGGCTTATTTTTCGTCCTTGTTGCATCAAACCCTCTGTGGTGCGGGGCACTTCAAGATGGATGGCCTTAAAACTCTGGTAGATTAAACCGGAACAATCCATGCCCTGTTTGCTGCTGCCACCCCATACATAAGGGGTTCCGATAAATTCTTTGGCCTTGTTTACTAAGATGGACTTGTTTTGTTTTGTGGGTGGTTTATTTGAACTTGTTCTGATGTCGCGATAACTCCCACAACTCAATAAACTTATGGTGAGCAAAAAAAATAAGACCAAACGTACTGATGGACCCGACAATAGCGCACATGGGTCAATGCAAAGGCTATTTTTTTTCATCATAATATCACCCATCATGAATTATGATGATCATAAATTAGCGCGGCAACTCGATCACTGGCGCCCAGAGGGCCAAGTCTTTCTAGCAGCTGCTGGTAGGCCTTTTGTTGTTGATTTCGCCCCTGCTCACTCAGAATATTGGCCAAGTGCTCAGAAAGCGTACTGGAATTAAATTCGCTTTGTATGAGCTCGGGGACCGCAGGAGCATCTAAAATGAGATTCACCAGAGAGATATAGGAGAGTTTAATGATGCGTTTTGCAATTTGATAAGAAAGCCAGTGTCCTTTGTAACAGACCACTTGAGGGACTTTGAGCAGGGCTGTTTCTAGGGTTGCGGTACCAGAGGTAACCATGGCAGCATGGGCTATACTCAGTATAGAGTAGGTGTCTTGAGTGATTATTTTTATTTGGGACTCATCGATGAGTTGTTGATAATAACTTATGTCCATCGAAGGCGCTCCCGCCAGAACAAATTGATAGTCATTGAATTTATCAGCCATTTGGGCCATCAGCGGAAGCATCGCTGAGATTTCCTGTCGACGACTACCTGGAAGTAAGGCAATTATGGGACGTTGGTCCAAGTCGTATTTGGCTCTGAATTGCCCTTGATCAACATCGGGTTTATTGGCCAGGGCATCGCGCAGCGGATGGCCGACAAAATGCACAGGACAACCGCGCTGTCCAAAAAATTCCTCTTCAAATGGCAAAATCGCATAAAGTGCTGTGACATCTCGTCGAATAGCTTTGACCCGATTTTCTTTCCATGCCCAGGCTTGTGGCGCAATGTAATAATGCACCGGTATGTTTTTTTGTCTGGCCCATTTTGCGATACGCATGTTGAACCCAGGGTAATCGATGAGAATTAAGACGTCAGGTTGAAAGAATTCGATGTCGTTTTTACAGCGTTTAATATTGCCTAAAATAGTTTTGAGATTGAATAATACCTCGACAAATCCCATAAAGGCAAGATCTTTATAATGAGCGACTAGGGTCATGCCTTGGGCTTGCATTAAATCGCCACCCCAGCCGCGAATCTCGGCCTTCGGGTCTTTTTTCTTAAGGGCGTGGATCAAGTTTGATCCGTGTAAATCACCCGAGGCCTCTCCTGAAATAATGTAGTATTTCATATCAGAAGAAATATAAAAAATAAGTCGTTAAAGCCGCAACAATTGTCGCCAATAGCACCCCTCGGGCTTCGTATTCTTGATTGCGGCGTAAAAATTCAAAAAAGGCCAATAAATTAGGCAAGGCCCCCAGAGATATTAACATCCAAAGCCGCTTCGTATCGACAAAACCCTGCCACATTATGGCGATGCTACTGTCATTGAGAAGACTAAAAATCAAAAGGCAAAGTAAAATGCCGAGTCCATTAAAAATAAACCCGACCAAAGTACCCTTAAATATTCTTTTGGTCATGAATTTAAATTCCATTGATTGATAAGTGGCATGGCATAATGGGCCGTTAGGTCATATTGAACCGGTACCACAGAGATATAGCCATTATCCAGGGCCCATTGATCCGTATCTTGCCCTTGGTCTAAATTCACAAATTCTCCCGAGAGCCAATAATAAGTTCGTCCCCAAGGACTCTTGCGTTTATCAAATTGCTCTACCCATTGGGCATTGGCTTGACGACAGACTTTAATGCCCTTGAATGGGCCCTGATCAATTTTAGGAAAATTGACATTTAAAACTACGCCTTGAGGCATTCCGTGAGTCAAGCATTGGCGGGTCAAATGCTGGATCGGACTCACGGTATGTGAAAAATCTGCGTTGTAACTAAAATCCAAGAGTGAGAACCCTATAGCTGGTATACCCATAGTCCCAGCTTCAACCGCTGCACTCATGGTTCCGCTGTAAATAACGTTTATGGACGCATTACTCCCATGATTAATGCCACTGACCACCAAATCAGGTTTGCGATGCAAAACTTCGTTAACGGCAATTTTGACACAATCTGCAGGGGTTCCACTACAGCTGAATTCCTTGATATCCAGAGATTCATCCACTTTTATGGGGTCGCAATACAGAGTGTCATTTACTGTAATGGCATGGCCCATACCACTTTGTGGGGCATCTGGGGCCACCACCACCACTTCACCCAATGGCAACATCGCCTGAATCAAGGTTCTGATTCCTGGGGCTGTGATGCCGTCGTCATTGGTGACTAATATCAGGGGTCTATTTTTGGACATTTGGTGATTTAGGGTTAAAAATACGCTTATCTGGGCTTAAAACACAATTTGAATTTGATTTTTAGGGCGCTTTGTTTAACAAAAAATTAGCAGCGAAACTCCGCGGCTCCCCTTTAATTTTTAGCTATTTTAGAAGACTAAAATTAGTGGAATGCGAATATTGAGAAGGAATTGGAAAATATTGTTGCTTGGGGTATTTGTGGCGGTGGCTTCATGCAGTTTTACCGCAAAAGAGTTTAATGACCCCAGTAAAGATCGATTGTTGATTGATTTGATCAGTTATGTTCTGGAAAAGGGTCATTACAACCCAAAGGATCTCGATGACGCCTTTTCAGAAAGTGTCTGGGAAAACTTTATTGAGTCCTTAGATCCCTTAAAAAGATACTTCTTAGCCGAGGATATCGAAGCTTTCCGTGCCTATACAACCCTTATCGATGACCAAATACGCCAAAAAGATTTGAGCTTTTTTGATGCGGTTTACCAAACTTATTTAGAGCGCTCAGAAGCTACAAAGAGTTATTACAAAGAACTGCTTTCTGAGCCCTTTGACTACAGCATTGAGGAGTATATCGATACCGATTACGACAAGTTGACTTATGCAGCGAGTGCGCAGGATTTAAAAGAGCATTGGCGAAAGCAGTTAAAATATACGGCCCTATCAAATTTATACGATTTGATTCAGGAGCAGAAAGAGGCTCGGGAGATGAATCCCGATAGTATTCCTTCGGAGGAAATTAGAGAATTGATTGATATGAGTACTGCCGAGCTTGAAGCTAAAGCTCGAGAAACTACCTTGTCAACCTTAGAGGATAATTATGATTTTACCGATGACTTAGAGCGCAAGGATTATTTTGCTGTTTATTTGAATGCTATTGTCGGCGAATTTGATCCACACACCAACTATTTCGCCCCACCAGATCGGGATCGTTTTGATTTGCGCATGAGCGGTAAGCTCGAGGGCATTGGGGCGCGTCTGCAAAAGAAAAATGATTATATCACCATCGTTGAGGTGATCAGCGGAGGACCTGTGTGGCGTGGTGAGCATCTGGAAGTGGGTGATGCACTGATCAAGGTCAAACAAGAGGATGAAGATGAGGCGGTGAGTTTAGTCGGTATGCGGGTTGATGATGCAGTAAAACTCATCAAGGGCCCCAAAGGAACCAAAGTGACCCTTACCGTAAAACGAGTCGATGGGACCATTGATGAAGAGACCATAGAGCGTGATGTGGTAGAACTGGCTGAAACTTATGCTAAGTCTACAATAATTGAGCAGGGGGGTAAGCGCTATGGACTGATAAACCTCCCGGCATTTTATTTTGACATGACCGATTACGGCGAACGCAACGCGGCTACCGATGTGCGTCAGGAAATCGAAAAACTTAAATCAGAGCAAATCGATGGATTGATTATGGATTTGCGCAATAACGGTGGAGGTTCTTTGCGCACAGCAGTGGACATTGCTGGCTTATTTATTAAAAATGGTCCGGTGGTTCAAGTCGCCTCAAATGGTGCGCGCAAGGAAGTGCTCAAGGACAGGGATAATTCAATCGTCTGGGACGGTCCACTGGTGCTGATGATTAATGAGCTTTCGGCATCAGCCTCTGAGATTCTGGCCGCTGCCATGCAAGACTACAAGCGCGGAATTATCTTGGGTAGTGCTCAATCCTATGGAAAAGGGACCGTACAAAATATGATTGACCTAAATCAATGGTTACGCAACAATGATTTAGGGGATATGGGTGCCCTTAAAATGACAACCCAAAAATTTTATCGGGTCAATGGAGGATCTACCCAATTAGAAGGGGTAAAAAGCGATGTGGTCATGCCGGATCGCTACAGTTATATCGAAGTCGGTGAGCGTGATTACGATAATCCACTGCCCCATGATAACATCTCTGCGGCTGAATATGAACTCTGGCCGGGCTATATAGACTATCAAGGGACTATTGAGCGCAGTAAAAAGCGATTGGCTTCAAATGCTCAAGTTCAGTTAATTGAAGAAAATGCAAGGTGGATTAAGTCTACTCAAGAGGATCATCAGCTCAGCCTAGTGCTTGATCAGTACATTGCAGAAATGCAAACTCGTGAGCAAGAAAACGAGCGATTTGAGACCATTAAAGATTATGACAATAAATTAAACTACGCCTCGCTAAAAGAGGATTTACACCTCATGGATCAAGACACCACCATGCGCGAACAGCACCGACGTTGGCATAAGGCGCTGGCTAAAGATGTCTATGTAGAAGAAGCCGTACACATACTGGCCGATCTTAAAATGAACAACATAAGACCCAGTAAGGTCGCCAAGATTCAGAATTGATCTATGTGCGCTAAGGCAACAGTCCAAAGTGATTCGTGGGTTTTAAAGCTTTTAAAAAATCCACTTGGTCTGTTGAGTTTTATTTTACTTGTTGTCGCTACAGGATTAGCAGTATTTGCTTATGTATTGGCTCCAGACGACACGCCAAATGCCAATAATATGCATTTGTCCATCGCGGCTAAACCCCCTGGATTTACTGTGCTTATGTGTACTGTTCCTAACTTGCAACCCCCGGTTGTTTCCTGGTGGGATGCTTTTTTATACGGCAGGCCAAAAGGGGTATTAGAACTGCCCATACGTGACTATGAGCTTAGCGATACGGGATTAAATGTCACTCTTTTACAAGCAGAAGCTGATGGTACAGAAACAAAATTCTTTCCTTTCGAGCAGTTAAACTCTGGTGGAGAAAAATTTGAATTGAATCAGGTCATTCAGTCTTATACTTTTTGGTTGGGGACCGATAAATATGGTCGGGACTTACTCAGCAGAATGCTCATCGGACTGCGGGTGTCCTTGTCCGTGGGTTTTATAGCCGTTTTGATCTCCCTTTTAATTGGCATCGGTCTTGGCGCCATGGCTGGATATTTTGGCGGACGTACCGATCAAATTATTATGTGGCTGATCAATGTCACTTGGTCTATCCCAACCTTGCTTTTGGTGATAGCCATAACTTTGGCTCTAGGCAAAGGGTTTTGGCAAGTGTTTATCGCGGTGGGGCTCACTATGTGGGTTGAGGTCGCTCGGGTGGTTAGAGGACAGGTCATGAGTGTAAAACAAAGACAGTATGTCTTGGCGGCCAGAGCTTTGGGCTACTCAGACATCCGGATCATTTGGCGTCATATATTACCCAACGCATTGACTCCAGTGATTATCATTTCAGCCGCAAATTTTGCCTCAGCGATTTTGATTGAAAGTGGGCTGAGTTTCCTCGGGATTGGTGCGCAACCCCCTATACCCAGTTGGGGGAGTATAATCAAGGATCACTACGCTTATATTGTGTTAGGAAAACCTTATTTAGCGCTCGTTCCTGGCTTCGCGCTTATGATTTTGGTGATGGCCTTTATGTTATTGGGCAACGCGCTAAGAGATGTGTTGGACGTGAAGTGACCATCGCGATAAGCTGAGCTCAGGAAATATTAATATAGTTCGCGCTATCGAGTTTCACAAAGATGAATAGCAGTATGGTAAAGCCCCAAAGTCCTGAGCCTCCATAACTGATAAATGGCAAGGGGATGCCAACAGTAGGCAAAAGTCCAATGACCATACCTATATTGACAAAGAAGTGTAAAAAGATAATCGAGGCTACGGAATAACCATAAACCCGACCAAATATGGATTTCTGTTTTTCTGCGCGGTAGAGTACCCTTAAAATAAGAGCAACAAATAGACTAATTAAAAAGAGTGACCCCATGAAACCCCATTCTTCTCCCACAGTCGAAAAGATATAATCGGTGTGTTGTTCGGGCACAAAATTGCCTTTGGTTTGCGTGCCTTGAAGCCACCCTTTACCCCACCAGCGTCCACTGCCTATGGCAATTTCACTTTGATGCGTATTGTAACCTATTGAGTTACTGTCGACCGTTTTACCCAAAACTAAATTGATTCGATCGCGGTGCCTTTGCTCAAACACGGAATAGAACACGTAATTTACTGAGTAGACAAAACCAATGGCAAGGGCCAAAACAATCAAGGACTGCCCCCATTTAATTCGCCGGCGCCTGCGCTTTTGACTCCATAAATAAATTCCAAGGGCAAGCACTAAAATTATAACCATCCCTTGAATCTCCAGAAGGAGGGTTCCAATAAAAAGTAGGCCTAGGGCCGTGGCAAAACTCAAAAACAAATAATTGAGCCCTTCACGATAAAGGGGCAAGATAAAGGCGGCGTAGACAAGGGCGCTTCCTGGATCTGGTTGAGGGATGATCAGCAAAGCGGGTAGCAACATAATCAGCAGAGATTTCCATTGATCGCCCCAGGAACGGATATTGGTTTGTATATCGCCCACAAATTTGCCCAGAGCAAGAGCGGTTGCAGTTTTGGCAAATTCACTGGGCTGAATACTGAACCCACCAAAGGCATACCAAGAGGTAGCCCCATTAATGGTCTGGCCAAAAACATAGAGCCCCAGCAATGCCAATAAGGCAAAGAGATAAATCAGACTCGAAAATCGTTCGTAAAATTTTGCTTCAACGGCCAGGATAAATACAATCAAGACCACACTCAAAAGAATCCAAAGCAGTTGTTTGCCGTAAATTTGATTTAAATCCAAAAGGTCTTGGGTTTCACTCAGTGATGCCGAATAGATATTGAGCCACCCAAACCCAACCAAGGCGAAGTAGAGCAAGACTATCCACCAGTCAATTTTGGTATTTCTTTGTGTATAGCCCATCATTGATTGATTCTAAAGGGTTTTCCCGAATAGGGCTTTTCGTATTCACTCATTAAACTCCCATTGAGCACATATTGCTCCATATCTTTACGGCTGATGCTATCGCGCAGATATTTTTCCGTCATTAGCCCTGCAATACGACCCGCCCATCGAGAACCCCAATAACCGTTTTCTACAAAGACTGCTAAGGCAATTTTGGGATCATCTTTTGGAGCGAATGAAATGAAAACGGAATGATCCGTCAGCTGCATGCGCTTTCCATTGATTTTAATGTAATTTTCTGCCGTACCCGTCTTTCCGCAAATTTCAATACCGGGGACGCCGATATAGGGTTTTGAAGCTGTCCCATACTTGTAAACATCAGCCATGCCCTGTATTACCGGCTCAAAGTATTTTGGGTCAATAGTAGTATTTTGGCGCGTGGTAAAGGCCTCTGGTATACTGTCTGTATCCCCAATTTTTTTGATGATATGCGGGGTGTAGAAATGACCGCGATTAGCGATGACACTGGTAAAATGAACCATTTGCATCGGCGTTAGAAGGACCTCTCCTTGACCGATGGCATTGGAAATAGTGGCCGGAGTGTACCATCGATATTTTGGGTATTGATAATAGCGGTTGTAGAATTCAGCATCTGGGATGAGTCCTTTGTTCCCAGCGGGAAGGTCATAGCCTAAATAGTCACCTAGCCCAAAACTTCTCAGGTGTTGCCGCCAACGCTCAATTCCCTCTTGGGGTGTGGGATATTTGTCAATGGTTTTGCGATAGGCATTGGCAAAATAAGAGTTACAGGAATGGGCAATACCGCCGATTAGGGCCAATGGGGTTTGATGATCGTGACAGCCCAGAGGTTTTGAGCCTCCATAATTATACCCTCCATAACATGAGGTATAGTCATTTGGTGTAATGACTTGTTCTTGTAGAGCGACGAGTGCTGTCAGGGTTTTAAAAGGAGAGCCTGGGGGATATTCACCTTGTAATACTCTATCAAATAGTGGTTTAGCGATGGTGTCGTAATAGAGTTTAGTAAAATTCTTTGATCGTTTGCGTCCAACCAGTAGGGCAGGATCATAATTCGGCGCAGCCACCAAGGCGAGTATTTCACCGTTTTTAGGGTCTAAAGCAACAATGCCGCCACGTTTGTTTACCATGAGTTTTTCTCCGTACTCTTGGAGTTTGGCGTCTATCGTCAAGGTGATATCGGTTCCGCGGACAGATGGGGTGTCAAAGATACCGTCCTTATACGGGCCAATATCACGATTGAAGTTGTCTTTTTGAATGTATTTAATGCCTTTTTCCCCGCGAAGCACCGCTTCGTATTGTTTTTCCACACCCGCTGCGCCAATGAGTTCCCCCATTTGATATTCAGGGTTCATTTTTATGGTGTAGTCATTGACCTCAGAGACATAACCCAGCACATTAGCCGAATGGTTTACCTGATAGTCGCGTAAAGAGCGCTTCTGTATATAAAACCCCTGGTATTTGTACATCTTTTCAGAGAGTCCAGCAAATTCACTTTTTGTGAGCTGTGCAGCAATAACCGAGGGGAGATTAGGGGAATATCGTTTAGCCCTTTCGACGGATTTAATAAAATCTTCTTTGGATAGATTGAGCAAGGCGCAAAATTCAAGGGTGTCCAATGATCTCATGTTTCTGGGGATGACCATCACATCATAAGAGGGCTGATTAGCCACTAGGAGCACCCCGTTTCGATCATAAATATAGCCGCGTTGGGGATAGTCAAAAATGGTTCTTATGGCATTGTTGTCCGAGAGTTCTGCATAAGTTGTGTCGTAAATCTGTAGATAAAATAATCTTCCGACAAAAGTCAAGCCCACGATTAAAACCAGAAAAAACAACAAGCTTTTTCTCATATACTTTTTCGGCTAAAAAATTGAAATGCGCTCAGGATTAAAACCGTGCTGAAAAGACTCGTCAGCAGGGTAGATTTCAGGACTAAATACCAATAGGTCCAAGATCCGGCCTCAAGTGAAAACAATACCAGATGGTGCAGGATTACCGCCGTAAAAACAAAGATAATTTGTTGGCCCAATGGAGCATTGGGAATTTTTGTCGTGTTGTATTGGTAGCTGACCCCAAACGAAAAATTTAAAAGTACAGGGCGGATCCATGCTAAAAATACTGAAGCAGCGGCATGTGCCCCACCCGTGTCATTAAACATGTCGATGCTCAGTCCCAAGATAAAACTCGTTATAATCAGCCATATCCTGCTGCCTTGGAGCGGATACAGCAAAATAAAGTAACAATAGATAAGCGGGTTTACAAAGCCAAAAAGCAGGATACGATCCATCAGAAAAATCTGAATCAATACCACGACAAGAAAGCGCCCCAATATCGATAACCACTGTGCACTAGAGTTCATTTTGACTGCGTTTTTCGAGTTGGCGTATTTCTGTGGCTTCTGGTCTTTGAATGAGATAGACGTGATAAAGACTGCTCATATCTGTATGGGGGCGAACACTCACATCGAGATAATCCTGTGCCTTGGCCGGATTGATGTCGGTAACGGTTCCCACAGGCCATCCCCGAGGAAAGATGGTTGATTTTCCATCGGTGACCAGTGAGTCACCAATAGAAAGGGAGGCTATTTTGGGGATTTCAGTCAATACTAAATGGTCAGGTTTTTCACCGTCCCAAATCAAGGTCCCAAAGTGATCCGAGTTTTTGCTTTTGACAACGATACGACTGCTGGTATTGAGTATGGATTGGGCCACGGAAAAATGTTCGGAGACATGTGTTATAATGCCCACAATACCCATGGGGCTGGCTACACCCATATCAGGAGCAACCCCATCGAGAGTTCCTTTGTCAATGGTAAGGGTGTTTTTTTGTCGATGATAGGCATTGTTTATGACATGGGCCTGAATTATTTTAAGCCTGTCAATTTCTGAGGAATCTACAGACGCCATACCGATTTTAAATCCAGTCTTGACCAGGCTGTCTAAGGCCAGGGTATCGCTTTGAATATTGTTTAAACGCTTTAATAATTGCGCATTTTCGGCGATTAATTCTTCGTTTTGCTGTCGTAAGGCCAAATAACTTTGTAGGTCAGAAAACCAAGTAAAGACGCGACCAGTGATTTTATTGGTCGAGGCAATATTTCTGGTGTAGAGCCCTGAATGGGCGTTTTGGGTTAACGAAATACCTAGAGAAAAGAGCGCCAAAAACAACAGGAAATTTTTATTGCGTATAAAAAATTCAATAATCTGCTGCATGTCGGCCTATGTGCTCTATTATTTGATCAATACACTTTTGTATTTAGCAAGATTTTTAAGACAAATTCCCGTACCGCGAACAACAGCGCGCAATGGGTCTTCGGCAATATAAACAGGCAAATCTGTTTTTTGTGAAAGTCTCTTGTCTAATCCACGCAGCATAGAGCCTCCTCCAGCCAGGTATATCCCTGTGTTATAAATATCTGCCGCTAATTCTGGCGGAGTTTGAGATAGAGTTTCCATCACGGCATCTTCGATACGCAAAATTGACTTATCTAAGGCTTTGGCTATTTCTCTGTAGGAGGTTTGCACCTGTTTTGGTTTACCGGTGAGCAAATCACGGCCTTGGACAGCCATTTCATCTGGAGGTAACTCGAGGTCCTCAGTGGCTGCGCCAATTTGAATTTTAATCTTTTCTGCAGTACGCTCGCCCACATAGAGGTTGTGTTGCGTACGCATGTAGTAAACAATGTCATTGGTAAAGACATCTCCAGCAATCTTGACCGATTTATCGCAGACGATACCTCCAAGGGCTAGTACGGCAATTTCTGTTGTCCCTCCTCCGATATCGACTATCATATTTCCCTTTGGCTGCATGATATCTACCCCGATTCCGATGGCGGCCGCCATGGGTTCATGGATCAAATAAACTTCTTTCCCATTCACGCGCTCGGCACTTTCTTTAACCGCACGCATTTCAACTTCGGTAATTCCACTCGGTATACATATGACCATGCGCAGGGACGGAGTCAATAATTTCTTCTTCAGCGCAGGAATGTCCTTGATGAACATATTGATCATTTTTTCACTGGCGTCAAAGTCGGCAATTACTCCATCTTTAAGGGGTCTAATGGTCTTGATATTCTCATGAGTTTTTCCTTGCATGCGCGCAGCCTCGCGCCCCACAGCAATAATTTTGTTACTCATACGGTCGCGGGCCACTATACTCGGGGCATCCACGACAACTTTATCGTTATGGATGATCAAGGTGTTTGCCGTTCCTAAATCGATGGCAATTTCTTCAGTTAAAAAATCAAAAAAACCCATGCTGTGGTGCTTAAATTGATGAAAAGGTGGCGATTCCTAACAAATGTAATAAAATTTAGTGCTTAAAGTGACGCGTTCCGGTAAATACCATGGATAATTTATGCGCATTACAGTAGTCAATACTGAGTTGATCTTTTATAGAGCCACCAGGTTGGATAACTGCTTTTATTCCGGCCTGATCGGCGATTTCCACACAGTCGGGAAAAGGGAAAAATGCATCACTCGCCATAACGGCGCCATCGAGGTCAAAATTAAATGATTTGGCCTTGTCGATTGCTTGTCGCAGGGCATCTACTCGAGAAGTTTGTCCCGTTCCACTGGCATAGAGTTGCCCATCTTTAACCAAAACTATGGTATTTGATTTAGTGTGTTTGCAAATCACCGAAGCAAAGAGCAAATCATCGATTTGGGCCTGAGTGGGGGCGATATCGGTCACGACGGTCAAATCACTTTGGTGGTCTGTTTTTGCGTCGCGCTCTTGTCTTAAAACACCGTTAAGACAAGTGCGGATCGTATGCACAGGGCTTTCAAATAATTTTTGAACCAAGATAATGCGATTCTTTTTCTGGGTCAGCAGATCTAGTGCCTCTTCACTGAATCCTGGTGCAATCACGACCTCACAAAACAGTTCGTGAATTTTTTCGGCGGTCTCTAGGTCTATGGTTTGATTGGCGATCAGTACACCGCCAAAGGCTGAAACCGGGTCTGCTGCAAGCGCCTTTGAGTAGGCACCGCTCAGGCTTGTGTCTTGCGCCATGCCACAGGCGTTATTGTGTTTTAAAATGGCGAAACTCGCTGGATGTTGCGGTCCCTGGAACTCATTCATGAGCTGCACTGCTGCATCCACATCAAGTAAGTTATTATAGCTGAGTTCTTTACCGTGTAATTTGTCAAACATTTGATCCATGTCCCCAAAAAATTCACCCTTCTGGTGTGGGTTTTCCCCGTAACGCAGTGTTTGGCCTTGAGGAACACTGAGTTTTAGATGCTCTAGCTGAGTATCCTCATTGAAATAATTGAAAATTGCGGTGTCGTAATGAGAGGATATGGCAAAAGCCTTAGCGGCAAAAAGTTTTCTTTGTGCTAAAGAGGTTTCACCCTGCTGAGCATTGAGTATTTCCAAAAAGGCTGGGTAGTCATCCACAGAGGAAAGACAAAAAGTATCAGAAAAGTTTTTGGCTGCGGCGCGAATTAGAGAAATACCTCCGATATCTATTTTTTCAATGATGGCTTGTGGCTCTGCTCCAGAGGCCACGGTTTGCTCAAAAGGATAAAGATCTACGATGACCAAATCAATTTGTGGAATATCAAATTCACTCATCTGGGATTGATCACTCGGATTACTTTGGCGATTGAGAATCCCTCCAAAAATTTTCGGGTGTAAGGTTTTGACACGTCCTCCGAGGATAGAGGGATACTGGGTCAAATTCTCTACGGCAATCACAGGAATGTTTAAATCCTGGATAAATTTTTCGGTACCCCCTGTTGAATAAATTGTAACACCAAGGTCATTTAATTTTTGAACTATTGGCGCGAGACCGTCTTTGTGAAATACAGAGATCAGCGCTGAACGAATAGGGAGTGCTTGTTCCATGGAATTTTCTTGTGAAATGAAGGCACAAAAGTAAGTAAATATGCGCTAAAAACCGGTCAATTTTTCCTTTAAAAAGCACTACCTTTAACCTTTAAAAGTAAAGCCCAAAGCCCGCATGATTGTTTATTTACGCGTTTTAAAGGAAAGTATCAATTTTGCTATCAGCGCTCTGATTAATAATAAGTTGCGGACCTTTTTGTCCCTCCTAGGGGTAACCATTGGTATTTTTTCAATCATAGCGGTCTTGGCGGCGGTAGATTCGCTAAAGTCTGAAATTCAAGATAGCCTTAAGGGTTTGGACAACAGTACGATTTATTTGGGTAATTTTTCTTTTGGGCCGACAGAAGTACCGCGTTGGAAATGGGAGCAATTTCCTGTAGCCTCCTATGAGGAGTATCAATACCTGAAGAAAAATTTAAACCAAGCTCAGGCCGTGGCTTTTAATTTAAACGTGCGCAATGAGACTGTGAAGTTTGAGGATCGCTCTGTAGAAAATGCCAATATAGGCGCGTTTTCTCACGAATATTACGATATCGAATCTCTGCAAATTGAACACGGAAGATTTTACAACGAACTCGAATCTAACAATGGGGCTCAGGTCCTTGTCATCGGGCATGAAATTGCCACCTCATTGTTTTACAATGCCGAGCAGGCGATCGGCAAAAAAGTGCGCCTCTACGGAAAAAAATTCACGGTGATCGGTGTTCTGAAAAAGGAGGGTTCTATCTTCAATGATTCGAAAGATACTTTTGTTTTTGTTCCGGTTAATGTGATCCGCAATATTTTTGGCGCAAACAATCGCAGTCTTTTTCCCTTTATCATAATGAAGCCAAAACCGGGCTCAGACAATGAGGCCTTTATCGCAGACCTGAAGCTAAAAATGCGCCTCAAGCGCGGTTTGCGTCCAGAACAAGAGGACGATTTTTTTGTGAATCAACTGCAGGGTTTTGCTGACGCCATAGACGATATCACCGGCACGATGAATTTGATCGGAATCATCATCAGCGCTTTTTCCCTTTTGGTAGGAGGGTTCGGTATTGCGAATATCATGTTTGTGAGTGTAAAAGAGCGCACTAGCTTGATTGGGATTCAAAAATCCTTAGGCGCCAAGCGTCGTTTTATCC
>JALRAI010000042.1:14335-14589 GCA_023258055.1 Flavobacteriaceae bacterium
TCTCTTTGAGGCGATGATTTTGGCCATTATAGGTGGTATTTTCGGTCTAATTTTGGTGTTTTTTGCTTCGGTTATTGCCTCTCAATTCACCGGCGATTTCGAGTTTGTCCTTTCTCCATTAAATATGCTAATCGGTACGGCAGTCGCTGCGCTGATCGGATTGATCTCGGGGATTTTGCCGGCACTCAAAGCCTCAAAACTCGACCCAGTGGAGGCCATTCGCACAGGAATGTAGTTCAATAAAACTCAGGAGT
>JALRAI010000043.1 GCA_023258055.1 Flavobacteriaceae bacterium
CCACTGGCCACTGCGGCTTCACTGGTAATGATAAAGTGCCAGACATCGGTGGTATTGGCCACATGAGTCCCTCCACAAAGTTCCAGGGATTTACCGAATTTAATCATGCGGACTTTATCGTCGTATTTTTCGCCAAATAAAGCCATAGCGCCCATGTCGATCGCCTCCTGATAGGGCATTTGGCGGAATTCTTCTAAGGGCAATCCATCGCGAATACGCGCATTGACATAATCTTCTACTTGTTGTAATTCTTCGTCCGTGAGTTTAGCAAAATGAGCAAAGTCAAAACGCAAATAACCACTGTGCACCATTGAGCCTTTCTGCGTGACATGAGTCCCTAAGACATGACGTAATGCTTCGTGTAATAAATGCGTGGCCGTGTGATTCGAAGCGGCGCGCAAACGTTGTTTTTGG
Source organism: Flavobacteriaceae bacterium (assembly GCA_023258055.1). GTDB lineage: Bacteria > Bacteroidota > Bacteroidia > Flavobacteriales > Flavobacteriaceae > BACL21. The sequence goes on from JALRAI010000043.1 coordinate 415, forward strand.
TCTACAACTGCTGTGTGCATTTGCTCAGGGTGGCGTGGCAAGTTCTTGGCGATATGAACGATTAGATTGTTTTCCTTTTTGGTGTCAATAATATAGACGACTTCACCATTTTCTGCCTCGAGATAACCTTTATCCCCCACTTGTCCACCACTCTCTGGATAGAATGGTGTCTTGTCAAAAACCAGTTGATAGCGCAGACCATCTTTTTTGTTTTCGACCTTTCGGTAGCGGGTAAGCTGTACTTTTTGACTCAAATGATCATAACCTAAAAACTCCTGTGAATCTTGCTCGTGCAATACATGCCAGTCTCCCGTGTCTACCTTAGTGGCGGCGCGAGAACGCGTCTTTTGTTTTTCAAGTTCCTGATCAAAGCCAGCCTGATCCAAATCAAAACCCCGTTCACGCAGGATTAGGGCAGTTAAATCAATAGGGAAACCATAAGTGTCGTAAAGTTCAAAGGCTTTGGCTCCTGAAACGACTTTATCTGGGCTTGTCTTAATGACCCCCTCTAATAAATCCAGTCCTTGTTCAAGAGTCCGCAGAAAAGAAGCCTCTTCTTCTTTGATCACATTGTGAATCAAATTCTGCTCGCGAATGAGTTCCGGAAAAGAATCACCCATCATTTTGGCCAGGGTAGCCACTAATTTATAGATGAAAGGGCTATCAGTTCCTAAAAACGTATAGCCGTAACGAATGGCACGTCTTAAAATACGGCGAATCACATAACCTGCACCAGTGTTACTGGGCAATTGACCATCGGCTATTGAAAAGGCTACGGCACGCACGTGATCAGCCACTACACGAATAGCGATATCTGTTTTTTCGTCTTTGCCATAACGCTTATCAGTTATGGACTCGATGGTTTCTATCAAAGGCGTAAAAACATCTGTATCGTAATTACTGGTCTTTTGCTGCAACACCATACAAAGGCGTTCAAAACCCATGCCCGTATCCACGTGTTGGGCCGGTAATTTCTCGAGTGATCCATCGGCTTTGCGGTTGAACTGCATGAAAACCAAATTCCATATTTCCACAACAAGCGGGTGGTCTTTATTGACCAAAGCTGCCCCAGGACTCCCATCACGCTCCTTTTTAGGACGAAGATCTACGTGGATTTCACTACAAGGCCCACAGGGTCCTTGATCGCCCATCTCCCAAAAGTTATCTTTTTTATTTCCGTCAATAATATGGGATTCATCAACCAATCCACGCCATATATCATAGGCCTCTGTATCTTTATCCAGGCCTTCACTTTGGTCTCCCTCAAAAATAGTGACGTACAAAGTGGCTTTGTCGATGTTGTAGACTTTGGTGAGCAAATCCCAGGCCCACTCAATGGCCTCCTTTTTAAAGTAATCTCCAAAACTCCAATTACCCAGCATCTCAAACATGGTATGATGATAGGTATCCATACCCACCTCTTCCAAGTCGTTGTGTTTTCCGCTCACACGTAAACATTTCTGAGTATCGGTAATTCTCTTGTGATCTGCAGTTTTATTCCCCAAGAAGTACTCTTTGAACTGATTCATCCCCGCATTAGTAAACATCAAAGTAGGATCCCCCTGGATCACCATTGGTGCGGAGGGAACTACAGCATGCCCCTTGGCCTTGAAATAGTCTAAAAATTTTTGTCGGATTACTGCAGATGTCATATTTCTGTGTTCTGGTAGTCAGGATGCTAAGTCTGCCAAACAATTTTTATCTTTGCCTTGCGTTAAACTCAGGAATCACTAGATTTCATCGCAAAAATAGAACTTTTTAAATTATGTCTAAGGTAAAATATTACTACGACGCGCAAACGCTATCCTACCGCAAAATCAAACCGAAACGCGGTCGGAAAATCGGTCTATTTTTTCTTAGCCTAATCGGCATATTTCTCAGTGGTTTTTTACTGCTGCTGGCCTACATCAATATTCCGAGTTTAGAAACCCCCAAAGAGCGTGAGTTACGCCGTGAAATCGCCCAACTCGAATTACAATACGATATACTGAATAAGAAAATGGACCAGGCCGAGGTCGTCCTGGATCAACTGGCTCAGAGAGACAATAATCTGTACCGCACCTATTTCGAGACCAACCCCATTCCAGAAGAGCAGCGCAAGGCTGGCTTTGGTGGGGTAAACCGCTACCGAAATCTCGAGGGCTTTGACCATTCTGAGCTTTTAAGATCGACCAGCGAACGTTTAGATGTGTTGACCAAACAAATCGTGGTTCAGTCGCGTTCTTTGGATGAGATTGCCCGTATGGCGGCCACCAAAGAAAAACTCCTTGAAGCCATTCCAGCGATTCAGCCCGTGAATAATGAAGACCTTACCCGCATGGCCTCAGGATTTGGGTATCGACGGGATCCTTTTACCAAGGCGCGAAAATTTCACTACGGCATGGACTTTACCGCACCGCGCGGGACCCCCATTTACGCCACTGGGGATGGTGTAGTAAAACGGGCGGACAATCGCTCTTCAGGTTTTGGCAAACACATTCGCATTGATCATGGATTTGGTTATGTGAGCATTTACGCCCACCTGTTTAAATACAATGTTCGCCGTGGCCAAAGGGTAAAACGTGGCGACTTGATAGGCTTTGTGGGCAGTACTGGACGCAGTGAAGCCCCGCATTTGCATTACGAAATTCACAAGGATGGCCGCCGCATCAACCCCATTAATTTCTATTATGGCAACCTCACGCCCGAGGAGTATGCTAAAATGCTGGCCTTGTCACAACAAGAAAACCAATCTCTAGATTAATGCACGTTAATCTTCCCGATAAACGCTATTACAGCATAGGCGAATTGGCCAAAGCTTTTGAGGTCAACACCTCATTAATTCGATTTTGGGAGAAGGAATTTGACCTGCTCAAGCCTAAAAAAAACGCCAAAGGAAATCGAAAATTTACCCCGGAGGATGTTAAAAATCTTTCTCAAATTTACCACCTAGTAAAGGAGAGAGGCTTTACCCTAGAGGGCGCCAAGATTCACTTAAAAACTCAAAAAGGACGATCAGAAGATTTCGATTTAATTCAAAAGCTCGAGTCCATTAAAGCCCAACTCTTGCGCATTAAAGAGCAACTCTAAGCACGGTACAAGTCTTTTATTTCTTACGGATATAGACCGTAATTGGGACCCCATTAAAATCAAAATGCTCGCGCAGCTTATTTTCCAAAAAGCGCTTGTAAGGGTCTTTTACGTATTGAGGTAGGTTGGCAAAAAAAGCAAAACTCGGATACGGGGTAGGCAACTGAGTACAAAACTTAATTTTGACGTATTTACCTTTCATCGCAGGAGGTGGCGTAGCCTGAATAATGGGTAGCATGACCTCATTGAGCTGACTAGTCTTGACTTTTTTACTGCGATTTTCGTAGACTTGAACGGCTGTTTCAATGGCTTTAAAGATGCGTTGTTTGGAAAGTGCACTCATAAAGACTACAGGCACATCCACAAAGGGCTCGCACTGTTTTTTAATGTATTGTTCCATTTCCTTGGTGGTCTTATTGTCTTTTTCGACCAAGTCCCATTTATTAGCCAAAATCACAACGCCCTTATTGTTGCGCTGGGCCAACCAAAAAATGTTTTGCACTTGACCATCGAATCCGCGCGTGGCATCAAAAACTAAAAGCACGACATCACAGTGTTCAATAGCACGCACACTGCGCATAACACTGTAAAATTCAAGATCCTCTTTAACTTTACTTTTCTTGCGGATTCCCGCTGTATCGACCAGGTTAAAATCAAATCCAAAGCGGTTGTACTGAGTATCGATACTGTCCCGCGTGGTCCCTGCAATATCGGTCACCACAAAACGATCTTGTCCGATTAAGGCATTGATAAAAGATGATTTTCCCGCGTTAGGACGACCCACTACCGCAAAGCGCGGTAATTCAGACTCTTGGGCTTCTGAATTTTCTGGAAGCGCTGCCGCGACGGCATCTAATAAATCGCCCGTTCCACTTCCATTAATACTCGAAATGGTAAAATACTGATCAACCCCTAAAGAATAAAATTCAACGGCATCTTGCTCGCGATTAGCACTGTCCACTTTGTTGACCGCCAAAAAATATGGCTTTTTACTGCGTCTTAAGAGTTGAGCTACTTCTTGGTCCATACCAGTGACTCCATGACTCACATCGACCATAAAAATAATGACATCGGCCTCCCCGATGGCCAGCTCGACTTGTTTGTCGATTTCTGCCTCAAAAATATCATCGCTACCCACGACATAACCCCCTGTATCAATCAGTGAAAAACTCTTTCCGTTCCAATCACTTTTCCCGTAATGACGGTCACGAGTTACCCCGCTAACGGCATCCACAATAGCCTCACGTCTTTGGATTAAGCGATTAAAAAAAGTGGATTTTCCTACATTAGGACGTCCGACAATAGCAACAATACTCATAATAAAAAATTCGGCACAAAGTTAGTGGATAAAAACTTAAGAAAATCCGCAGAGGCAGGTTTTTAAGTCACTGCCCTCAGCGCAAATAAAGGGTTACTGAGCGTCATAGCCAAATCGGCGCAGTTGTTTGGGGTCGTTACGCCAATTTTTATTGACCTTAACCACGAGTTTTATAAAAATCTGTTTGCCAAAAAATCGTTCCAAGTCTTTGCGCGCCTCGATTCCTACCCATTTTAAAGGCTGGCCTTTATGCCCAATAATTATTCCCTTTTGGGTTTCACGCTCTACCATAATCACAGACCGCATGCGGATAATTTCTTCATCTTCAAAAAACTCTTCGGTATCAATCTCCACAGAATAAGGAATTTCCTTTTTATACTGAAGCAAGATTTTCTCTCGAATGATTTCATTGACAAAAAATCGCTCCGGCTTATCAGTGAGTTGATCTTTTGGATAAAATTCAGGCGACTCTGGCAGCAAAGCGACTATGCGCTCAAATACCTCAGTTATCCCAAAATTTTCAGTTGCTGAAATACCAAAAACCTCAGCATTAGGGACCTTCTCTTGCCAATAAGCAAAGGCCTCCTTGAGTTTATCTTCATTGCCCAAATCAATTTTATTGAGCAACAATAACACCGGGATTTTGGCCTTGTTGATCCGCTCAAAAAAAGCCTCATCCTTGAGGTCCTTTTCGCCGAGTTCCACCATGTAAATGAGAACATCGGCATCGTCAAAAGCCGATTTTACAAACTCCATCATATGGGATTGAAGGGCATATGCCGGTTTAATGATCCCAGGGGTATCGCTAAATACGGCTTGAAAATCGGCACCATTGACTATGCCCAAAATTCTGTGGCGTGTGGTTTGTGCTTTGCTGGTAATGATCGATAAACGCTCTCCGACAAAAGCGTTCATAAGGGTACTCTTACCTACATTGGGGTTTCCAATAATGTTGACGAATCCTGCACGGTGGGCCATATAGAAAATTTTGACAAAGTTACGTCAAGTTTCTTTAGCGCTTGTAGCCCCCTTTAATCAATACTCGTTTTGGGTGGCGCTTTACAGTGTACAGTCCCCAATGTTTTTCGGGTTCTGCCGGATCATCAGAGCCTTTCCAAGGTTCATCAAAGGCCTCAAACCAAAAAACGAGCACCTTAGACTCTCGGGCCCAACGATTAAGGGCCTGATAATAGGTCTTTTGCGCCATGGGATGAGCAAAATGCACCGGTATTCCCTTTCCGTTGGCCATAGTCGGCCAGCCTGCCTCAGTTATGACCACTGGGGTATCGGGATACTTCTGGGTTATTTTACTAAAGTCACTTTGGGTGACGTCTAGGGCCCTATCGATGTCTTGATACTCCCAAACCGGATAGGTGTGAATTGATATAAAATCAACATGCTTCACAAGGGGAGCCATTACCTCTAACCAAGGCACGTAGTTATCACAAACCGTTACAGGTTGGGAGCAATTGGCTTTGACCATCAAAATATACTCCTGGATTTGGGCTACATCCACCAGATGATCGGTCCAGGACACACAAGCTTCATTACCTACAGCCAAGGCAAAAATACGCTCGGGATATTGGTTTGCAATATCAATTAAATCTAGGACTTGCTGCCGATTATTCTGAGCGTTTGCTTTTAACACCTCGGAAGGGTAAACGCCCGAATCCCAGCCACAATCTGGATTGTTCACTTCGGCCTCCAGGTAAGCACCGATCATAACCTTTAGAGGAATGTCCTCTTTTTCCAGTATTTCAAGCACCATTTTGGTGTGGTGGTCAACACTGTAAAGACGAATGTAAGAAAAATGCTGAGCCACCAAAAGCAAGTCTTCTTTGACCTCTTGCTCTGTGGGAATGGGTCCCCCTGGAAATTGATTTTCTCGATAACCAGAATAACACACTCCTGGCCCAGCATCAATGGAAAAAAATTGATCGTAATGCAAGGCAAAAAATTCTTAGACGATGAAGGTACGGATTAAAATTTTAGTTGCTCATGCTGATCCCAAAGACCCCAATAAGCCCCTACTGCACCCTCTGCATCTACTTTCCAGGACTCATCAAAGGCGGCAAAATAAAACATTTCAATATCCTCGGTTTGAGACCAAGTCTGTGCATTAATAAAATACTTTAGGGCGTTTTCATAACCCGGGACTGCAGCGCCGAGGGCTTCTCCCTCACTAGGCCAACCCGTCTCTGTAATGATCACCTTTTTACCTGGAGCCGCGGCTTGGGCCTGATAGTACATCTGTTTCATATAAAGCAAAGAGTAATCAATACCACAGCCTTCCCAATACGGATAACAGTTGGCTAAAATAACATCACAAGCCTCAGTGATTTTGGGACGATTGGTAAACTCATAATAGGCATCTACATAACCCACAGGAATCTCTGGTAATGCCTCTTTAACGCGATTGATGTAATCGATAAGTTCCTGCTCTGGCAACTCCTTGCGGTACATGACCTCATTTCCTACGGCGGCAACATCGACATAACCTTCATTAGCCAAAGAAACCAAGGCCTGAATTTCCTCTTCATTTTTCTCAAGGTCATCTCCCAGCCAGGCTCCGACTAAGGTTTTAAATCCATATTCCCGGGCCAACACCGGAATCTGCTCATTGCCTTCGGTACAGGAAAACACACGAATCCATTTGGTGTATGGTTGTAACAAAGCTAATTTTCTTCTGATTTGTGCCTCGGAAATGGGATCTCCCGGTTTTTGTGTGCCTTCATAGGGGCTAAAACATATTCCGTGCATTTTTTCATTGAGCAATACGCGACTTTGCTCCTGCAATCCCTTTCGATCTAAAGCATTGACCTGAACCCCGGCCAAAGACATCATCTTTTCTTTTCTGTACGACATGAATTCTTATTTAAATTTCTATTTATGAATTTTTTCTTTTTTCTAGTTGTGCTTTTATCTCCTGTGCCTTTTCCTCGGTAATATCATAGCTTTTCATGATCCAAATCGCTCCAATCACCCCAGCAATAGGTAAAAAAGTATAGAAAAGGCGCATTCCCGTTACGGCAGACTCCGTTACGTTCTCCGCATCAAACCCAACTAAGGAAAGAATGAAACCTCCTAGTAGGGCTGCAATACCAAAGCCCAATTTGACCATCCACCAATAGACGGCCCCCAAAACGCCCTCGCGACGCTTTCCGGTTTGTAGCTCATCAAGGTCACAGACATCAGCCGTCATACTCATCATGATGGTAAACAAACTCCCGATACCAAAAGAGTGAAATGGTAAGGCGAATAAAAACAAGTACGGTTTTCCAGGGACAAACAAAAACCAGAATAAAACATAGCCCACAATGGAAATCAATTGGGAAACGATAAAGGCTTTCTTCTTACCCATAACTTTGGACATCCTAGTGATGATTGGAATGACTAAAAAGGTAGTCACCAAAGCCCCTACAGAGCCATGCATAGCCGGCCAATTCCCAGCACTGGCCGGATCACTGTTAAAGAGATAATGAACAATAATCAAAAAGGTGTAAGCGGCGATGACATTAAAGGAATTAAAAATCAAAAAGGTCGCTCCTGCAATTTGACGAAACTGTGGGATCTTAAAAGCTTCAAAAGCCGAAGTAAAAATCCCTTTGATACTTTTTAAAACATGCGGGGCACTAATGGGTAAAAAGTCCGTGCGGTCCAAAGTCGATTTACTTTTGAGGAAAATAGCCGGGATTAGCGCAAATAAAGTACAGGGAATGGCCACCCAAATCGACAAATCACGAACCCCTTGGTCTGCCCCTTCTGGGAACCAAGCAGGATCGTATAAAATAACCCAAAACCAAGGGGCAATAACCCAGGCCCACTGACCAATAAATTGGGCTACAGCCATAATTTCTGTGCGCTCGTGAAAATCCTCACTGATTTCATAGCCCATGGCGACATAGGGTACGCTGAAAATGGTAAGGCCCAGGTAAAATACCAGTGACCAACTCAAAAAGTAAATAAAATTGTATACAATTCCATCGTCCTTATGCAGTTGCCACATCGCCACATAGGCCAGCCCCATAATTAAAGCACCGATCAGAACATATTGTCGTCTTCGTCCCCATTTTGACTTAGTGTTGTCTGAAATAAATCCCATAATGGGATCGGTTATGGCATCAAAAATTCGTGGGACAAATTGTATGATCCCCCAAAGTATGGCGGCAAAACCTAAGTCTTGCACCAAAACGATAATAAAAACCCCCAAAGCGGCGGGAAACATTTGATTGGCGAGCATACCAAAACCAAAAGCAACCTTTTGGCCCATGGAAACACCCTTTTTCGGCATTGATTTCACATCTGTCATAGTCTTAGTCGTTTGTTAGTTGTTTATTAAAATGGTCTGTATCGCTTGAGGCTTTATGGCCACGCGATGAATTTTTTCAATTCCGTTTATTTGAATGTGCTTTAACTCTTGGGTAGGATTGAACAAAACCACCACAAAACGACTTTCATCAGCTTTAACGGCGGTAGCCATAATATCCTGGTCGGCACAGCTGTGCTGTATCACAACAAATCCTGGTCGGATAAATTTGCTGAAATGACACATCACATAATACAATGGAGTCATATAGATGGCGTCTTGATCAGGGTCCACAAGAACCGGTGCGACACACCAGTTTTCAAACCAATTTGGTCCGCCTTGTCGATCCAAAACCATGTTCCAATCGATCCATCCATCAACCCAATGATTTAAACACCCGATAATATCTCTGGCATAGCGGTGCACCGGGGCGTATTTGGGGTGTAAATATTTTTTCTCAGGCTCGCGCCAGGTATAGCCCCAATCGGTAGCCTCTTCACGCCAATACCAATCGTCCTCTCCCCAAACAGGAGTCTGAGCATCGCAACAGGCTTCTGTTTGAATTAAAAACTTATCCTCAGCGGCTTGATGTGCCCGCTCTAAGGCCTGTGGAAAATAGTCATAGGTGCTTTCGTACCAATGCACCGCAGTACCATCAAAATAGCGTGCGTTTTCTGGATTCTGATACATAACCGAAACCCATTGATCCAAGCCTTCACGATTTTGATCATAGCCCAAAATCTTTAAATGTTCATATTCAGATTCAGCCAGAGCTGGTCCTAAATGATCCCGAACAAAAGCAGTCATTTGCTCGGGTGAAAAATGCATGCTCTCCCAGTTACCGCCATTCCCATGGGGCTCATTTTCTACCGTGAATCCCCAAAGCGGTATTCCCTCTTTGGCATAGGCATGAGCATATTTAACAAAAAACTGAGCCCAGGTCGGGTAATACTCTGTTAATAAACCGCCGCCGACCCATGAGTTGTTGTCTTTCATCCATGGTGGGGCCGTCCAGGGTGAAGCAATCAATTTGAAACCATCGACTGAGCATTTTAGGGCGGCCTTTATCATAGGGATGAGATAGTCGCGATCGTGCTCGATATTAAAATGGTCGAGGTTTTTATCTCCAGCCACCGGCGCATAAGAATATTGTCTTCTGGAAAAATCACATGAATTCATGTGAGTTCTGGTCATGGAGTAGTTTGCTCCGTCCTCTGAAAAATAGGCCTGAATTATACTCTGTCGCTGTCCATGACTCATTTGATGAACCAAATAAGCCGTAGCATCAGTAAACGAGCCTCCAAAACCCGTAATGATTTGTCGCTCAAGCTCAGGAAATAAGGTTAAATCAGTAAAATGTTCCTGAGTATGCTCCGCCCAGTGACTGAGTCGCTCTTGGGCAATTTTAGTCAGATTACCCCCAGAACGAGCCGTTTCATAAACCTCGATTTTTAATGCTACCTCCGTTATATTATTATCCACCACACTCATGCATTAATCACTTACTCTACCTTTGTTTCTTATCGTTCTTAAACATTGATTGTATTGTGTAATAAACCTCCTTTTTATTACGATCAATATCTACCATACCCCAATACTCTTCATTTGCCGTTGCGTCGTAAGGCACCCCACTGCTTCCTGGAGCCCAACCACCTATATCTTGAGTCATGGGATTACCTGCCTTCCACCAGCCATCCGTAAATGAAAAAATTGCCACTCCAGCTGAGCGTGTTTGGGGCGTCAGAATCTTTGAGAGCATCTTACCCACGGCATCGGCTTGTGCCTTCTGATTTTCTCCTTGGGCATAGCCCAATTTACTGGTGGTCATATAACTGTCTGCTCCGAGCTCTGAAAAATAAACCGCTTTATCACTGAACTGGGCAAAATCATCTAGAGCTTTGTGGGACTCGTCCCATCGATAAACATTCAGACCCCAAAGATCCAATTCGTCTAATTGGTCTAAAACTTCTTCTGTGGGCACTTCTCCATGGGCTGAAGCCACAGGGTGATTGGGATCCTCTTGATGTATCGCACTTATAGCCTCGGTCACTGTTGCGTACCAAAGGTCCATGGATCCACCAAACCATTCAGGATGATAATTATATTCATTGCCCAACTCCCAAAGAAGAATCGCTGGATGCTCCTGATATTTGCGCACATAGTCTATGTATGATCCTGAGCGCAAATCAAATCGCCCTTGCTGATTAAAGCCAAAGCCCATAATAACACGTAGGCCAGCCTTGTGAATTTCATCCAAAACTTCTTTTGAATCAATAGGCTCATAAACGCGAATTGTATTGATCCCAGCTTGGCGCATGAGGTCTAAATCCTGGGACAAGTGTTCAAAACTTCTTTGGGTCTGTCCTTTGGTCACAGGATGGTAACACACAGCTTTAATAAAATACGGGCCCTGCTCGGTTTGGAGCACACCTTGATCGACCCAAACCTTGCTTGATTGGGATACCGCCACACCCTTACAGCCCATCAATAATAGAATGGCTGCAAAAATGAGGCTTAGGTACGGGCTCCTTTTTTTCATCATCATAGAGAATTACTCAGTTGAAATGCTTTGCGGTTCAAGTCCTATGATCAATAAATCCTCAAGCAGCGAGTCCAAAGCGCCACCATAGGTTTTTTCGATGGGTCTACCATCGCGGGTCAAGCCGTTAAATACACCTTGATCCACTAAAGACCAAAGGGCGTATTTCGCCTGACCCTCAGCCGTAAACAGTCCAAAGTGATTTTCAGAATCCGCAGGGTTAGCCGAGCTCTTCCAGGGCTCGTCAAAAGCCTCAAAGAAAAAACAACTGATATTGGCCTCCCCGGTCCAAGTTCTCATGGCCTGGTAAAACTCCGCCTGTTTGTACTCATCGGCGGCTTTAGAGCCCTGTGGACCGTAAAGTCCATCCGAACTGCTAGCCCAACCTGTTTCCCCGATGTGCATGGGTTTTTCCACGCCAATACCTTTGAGGTAGGCGGCTACTTGAGCAAACTGAGCTTGACTGTAGGCCAAGGCATTATCCATGAGCTTTTTACTGGCTGAAAATTTCAATTCTGCTTTAATCTTTGATTCGCCTTGATCAGAAGGCGCAGTGCTTAATTCTGTTTGATTTAATGCCTCATGCCAAAAAGTGGGATTGTAATGGGTATCGTGAAATGGATAGGTGTGGATTGAAAGATAATCTACAGCTCGTATCAGCGCATTGAGGTCCTCATTGTGATACTCCGGGCCACCCCCGCCCCAAGAGGCAAAATTATCCGAGCTTGTAATCCACAAGTCTGAAGGCAATAAGCCCTTATTTTTCAAGTCTTGCAGGTGGTTCACCCAGCCTAAAATAACCTTAGGGGCGACAAAGTAAGAAGCGGCCCAGTGGACCATAGCTTCATTACCTACAGCAATGACTTTAATAATGTGGGGATACTTTTGAGTCAAAGCCACAGCACGCTCAATTTCAGCCTTATTGGCCGGATAATTCTCTTTATTGTGATCTGGGCTCGGGGTCCAAGCGCCTTCACAATCAATCCAGGCACCCAACATGACGTACATTTCAAAATTGGGATCGGACTGTTGAAGTTCATCGATAGCCTTTACGACATTAGTGGCATGAGGAAACTGCATATTATAGGTCCGCAGCAGACGTATGCCCATGGCATGCATGATGAGTAAATCCTCCTTTAATTGGTCCATGGTGGGCTGCTGCTGACGCACTAATCCCCGATATCCGCCGTATGAAATGGCGGGGTATTCTGGATTACCCAGAATCTCAGAAGCACTTTTTTGGTGCATAAGTTTATCTTGTTTTTGATTCAATCCACAGGCCACAAAACTCATCCCTAGAGCGGCCATACAAACTAAATGCCGCCCTTTACACAAGGCATTCTTTAGGTTGAAAAAATTCATTTTTTCCGGCGAATTGATCATTGTTGTTCTTTTTTTACCAATTAGCAAGTCACGGTTAATTGAGCCACCTGATGACTGCGTTGAAATATAGCTTGACTCAACTCCTTATTCAGGGTCAGTCCAGAAACGGAAATTGTCCTGCCATCGGTCATGAGTACCTCAATGGCGGGAACCTTTCCACGTAAATAAACCACTGGCACCTGACAAACTGTGTAAGCTAGGCTCTGCTCGGGCAAATCAATTGTTTTTGTTTTTTGAGTCACATCCACATATTTGAACTGAGCAGCTTCTTTTAAAAACTCAGACTCTGGCAAAAGTGCACGATCAAAACTCAGTTGACCTTGGGCTACGCGCACACCGAGTTCTCCAAATCGACAAAGCAAATCTTCCTTGACTTGTCCAGTCATTCCAGGCTGCTGAGCCCCTTTTCCGCCGGGGGTATGCGAATAAGGGTCCGTGGGAAATGCACCGTAAAGCTCGGGAGATTTATGGGCACCAATCCCTGCATTTATTTCAAAATAGTGGTCGTACAATCGACCGACAACTTTCGGATCTGTATTTTGGTCCACGGCCTTTTTGGTTACCTCAAAAACCGCAAGACGTAACTTTGACACCATATGCCAGTAGATCGAACCAAGGCCTTCATAGCCAAAAAATGTCCCGGAGCGTCCCGTAAACGATTTGTGGTTAAAGATTGATTCGTAAATAGCCGCAATATGATCACCCTCTTGCTCAACCAGCATCTGATATTGTTGGGGTAATTTAGCCAATGCAGCACGCAAATAATTGACATTGTTGAAATTACCATTAAAATGGTAGCCCCCGAGGCAATCCTTGGTCACGATATCCATATTACCCGTACTGACCAATTGAGACAATAGTGTTGAACTGGCTAGGGTTTCTGTGTCTATGTTATTTTTCTTTAAAAAGCGCGGCAAGTTCTTGTCCGGATATAAAATATAACTGTACTGATCATCTCTAAACAGTGCACTGGCCTTTAAGGCATCGAGCACCTCTAGGCTTTGCTCGGCAGACAAATAACCTGAACTCAAAGCAGCCACTTGCCCCTCGAGCATTTCCGGCAAATAGGTTATCGCGATATTTCCCTCTGGGCCCACAGTCATAAGGTTGTAGGCGTGATAAAGATTATCTGAGCGCTTGTTGGTCCTAATCGAGTGGTGTAAATGTGCCAAAGCAAGATCGATAAACTCGGCCAGGTCACTCAGCAGTATAGCAGACTTTTTACCCGAAAAATCATCATTGTAAATTTGTTGACGATAAGCACTTGCAGGAAGACCTAAACCATCTAGAATACTGCGTCTTTGCTGATCGTTAATGGGCTGATCAAGAGCATCTTTGAACTGGACCAAAGTCTCTTTCATCTGGGTGTAACACTGCAATAATTCATCCGAAATATCCACCTGTTTGTGTTTTGTTTGGGCCAAAACATCTTTGAAAAATACCAGAAAGCGGCGCAGGTAATAAAGCGTTACCATGGAGACCCCGTTACCTACCAAGGCATTATTGGCATCATTC
>JALRAI010000044.1 GCA_023258055.1 Flavobacteriaceae bacterium
CTATATTGGCCACCTTGTTATAGCGTCCATCATCCAGCTCTTTCATGGCATGCATAATCCGACGTTGAACAGGCTTAAAACCGTCTTCAATGGCCGGAACAGCACGCTCTAAAATAACATAGCTCGCATAATCCAAGAACCAGTCCCGGTACATACCCGTTACCCTGGTAATGGTCTCTTGAACCTCCGTACCCTCCCCATCTGGGGTCAACTCTGGATCGATATGCTCTAATTCCTCACTCATGCTGATACTTCAACTTGATCCAATTCGACTTTGAGGTTATTGATGATGAATTCTTGACGGTCCGGCGTGTTTTTGCCCATGTAAAAACTGAGCATTTCCTCCACACTCATCGCTTTATCTAGCATGACTGGATCTAATCTTATGTCTTCTCCAATAAAATGCCTAAACTCATCTGGTGATATCTCACCGAGCCCTTTAAATCGTGTGATTTCTGGCTTTGGTTTTAACTCTTCAATGGCATCGATACGCTCTTGTTCTGAATAACAGTAGATGGTTTTCTTTTTATTGCGCACCCTAAAAAGCGGGGTTTGAAGGATATATAAATGACCTTCTTTGATGAGTTCTGGGAAAAATTGCAAAAAGAAGGTAATCAAAAGCAATCTAATGTGCATCCCATCTACATCCGCATCCGTAGCGATGACAATATTATTGTAGCGCAAATCTTCGAGGGATTCCTCTATGTTCAATGCGGCCTGCAGAAGATTAAACTCTTCGTTTTCATAAACGATTTTTTTAGTCAATCCGTAACAGTTCAGAGGCTTTCCCTTTAAACTAAAAACAGCCTGAGTGTTCACATCCCGACTTTTGGTGATACTTCCTGAGGCCGAATCTCCCTCGGTAATGAACAAAGTCGTATCCAAGGTGCGGTCGCTTTTGGAGTCCGTAAGATGGATTCGACAATCTCTGAGTTTTTTATTGTGCAAACTCGCTTTTTTGGCCCGTTCTTTAGCTAACTTTCTGATGCCACTGAGTTCCTTTCGCTCGCGCTCCGCCTGAATAATTTTACGCTGAATTTTCTCGGCAACCTCCTGATTTTTGTGTAAAAAATTATCTAGATGCGTCTTGATAAAATCATTGACATAGGTGCGCACCGTGGGCATTGACCCGCCCATATCTGTCGAGCCGAGTTTAGTCTTTGTTTGACTTTCAAATACCGGCTCCATGACTTTAATACTGATGGCGCCCACTATAGATTTGCGTACATCACTGGCGTCGTAATTTTTACCGTAAAATTCTCTTATGGTTTTGACCAAAGCCTCCCGAAACGCCGCCTGATGTGTCCCACCTTGGGTTGTATTTTGACCATTGACAAAGCTGTGGTACTCCTCGCTGTATTGGGTCTTGCTGTGGGTTAGAGCGACTTCTATGTCCTCTCCTTTTAGGTGAATTACAGAGTACAATCGGTCTTCCGCAGGCATATTGTCCTCAAGAAGATCCTTAAGTCCATTTTCGCTGAAAAATTTTTCGCCATTAAAATCAATGGTGAGTCCAGGATTTAAATAGACATAATTGCGGAGCATCTTCTCCACATATTCATTCCTGAACTTGAAGTTTTTGAAAATAGCCTCATCTGGAGAAAAGATGACCTTGGTTCCTCGGCGCTTGGTGCTTTCCTCTGGAGCCGGATCTTCTATGAGCTCACCCAACTCAAAACCGGCCGATTTCATTTGGCCGTCCCTTACAGACTCTACGCGAAAATAACTACTAAGGGCATTAACCGCCTTGGTTCCGACCCCGTTAAGCCCTACGGACTTTTTAAAGGCGCGGGTATCGTACTTACCACCGGTATTCATTTTGGAGACCACATCAACCACTTTTCCCAGGGGGATTCCGCGGCCGTAATCACGCACACGCACTTCTTTGTCCTTGATACGAATTTCAATAGACTTTCCAGCCCCCATGACGAACTCGTCAATACTGTTATCGAGTACTTCTTTTAAAAGGATGTAAATACCATCGTCTGCAGAAGAGCCGTCTCCCAACTTTCCGATATACATTCCAGGACGCAGTCGAATATGCTCTTTCCAGTCGAGCGAGCGAATATTGTCCTCGGTATATTGGGTATTTGACATGGGCGATTGTTGAGTCGCTAAGATAAAATTCTCGATAAAAATGAAAAACCTTGAGCGGTTAAAGTAATTAACAATTCGGTCAAATAATTGTTAAGAAAAACAAGGATTTACCATTACCCTTCCTTTGGTTAAAACCGCAATAAAGACGTGTGTTTTCTTTAAATAAACCCTTGGGCTAATCAGTCTATTTAAACATTGAATCTGAAGTGCATCACATCACCATCCTTGACGATGTATTCCTTGCCCTCCACACCGAGTTTACCTGCCTCGCGAACCTTGGCTTCACTGCCGTATTTAACATAGTCCTCATAAGCGATTACCTCAGCACGGATAAACCCTTTTTCAAAGTCCGTGTGAATGACACCTGCTGCCTGAGGAGCTGTGGCGCCCACAGGAATAGTCCAAGCGCGAACTTCCTTTTCGCCTGCTGTAAAATAAGTTTGTAGGTTGAGTAATGAATAGGCACCCCTGATCAGTTTTGAGGCTCCTGGTTCATCCAAGCCCAAATCATCTAGAAACATTTGACGCTCTTCGTAGGTTTCTAGTTCCATAATATCAGCCTCCGTGGCTACGGCCAGAACCAAAACTTCAGCACCTTCGCTGGCTGCTAATTCTCGAATGCGGTCTACATAAGCATTTCCGGTAGCTGCCGCTCCCTCGTCTACATTACAAACATATAAAACGGGCTTATCGGTAATGAATTGAACTGGGGTAATGTAGTCTTTGCGTAAATCAGCATCGAGCTGGACCCCGCGCACAGAGATCCCTGAGTTTAGAGCTTCTTTTACTTTATTGAGAACATCTTGTTCTTTTTGGGCTTCCTTGTTACCCGTTCTAGCAGCACGATGAACTTTCTCAAGTTTCTTTTCGACCGTTTCAAGATCTTTGAGTTGTAATTCCATGTCGATAATTTCTTTATCCGCCACGGGATCAACACGCCCTTCCACGTGCACGATATTATCGTTGTCAAAGCAGCGCAAAACATGTAAAATCGCATCGGTCTCTCGTATGTTTGCCAAAAACTGGTTACCTAGGCCCTCTCCTTTGCTAGCGCCTTTTACTAGTCCAGCTATATCCACAATCTCCACCGTAGCCGGCATTACACGCTGAGGCTTGACCAATTCTTCTAATTTGACCAGACGTGGATCAGGAACATTGACCACCCCGACATTGGGCTCAATGGTGCAAAATGGAAAATTTGCACTTTGCGCTTTGGCTTGAGATAAACAATTAAAGAGAGTTGATTTTCCGACGTTTGGTAGTCCTACTATACCTGCTTTCATGGTGATTATTTACAGGCTGCAAATATATCACTTAGACTTCATTAAATCGGGATTTTTGGAAATTTAGGCCCCTAAGGCGTAACTTCGTAGAAAAATATAGACTCATGGCCTTAAAGAATTTTTTGTCTGCTCTTATTCTGATCCCGTTTTGCTTACTGGGGCAAAATAACCAAACCGTCAAAGAGGTGGTTACGGTTAAACGTGTCATTACCAATAATGGTCAAAACATTACCATCAGTGAACAGCAATCCACCCAGCAAATTAAGGGCACCGTTGTGGTGGCTGGAGACAGCATTGTCAACCAGAGCGCAACCGAGCGTAGCATTAGAATCAATGACACCATCAATGCCCAGGACCAAAGGATAAAGGACAGCGTCAATCAAGCCAAAGTAGCCGCGTTAAAAGCCGCAAGAGAAGCTGAATTAAAAGCGTCGATCGAAGCCCAGAAAGCCAAAGCAGAAGCGCAGAAAAAAGCCTTGGAAGCCCAGTATAAAAAACAAATAGAAGCCCTGGAAGCTCAGCGAAAAGCACTGATGAAAAAGCCGGATAATAAATAGAAAAAATCGTTTTCTACCCCCTACTAGTGATGCATAAAACGCTGTTTGGCTAACAGCTCTTCTTCGGATTCCACATGGGCATCATCGGGCACACAACAATCCACTGGACATACGGCCGCACACTGAGGTTCTTCATGAAACCCTTTACACTCTGTACATTTATCAGGAACAATATAGTAGTACTCATCGCTTACAGGAATCTGAGGCTCTTGAGCGTTTACCGCTTTGCCTGAAGGCAAAATAAGTTCGCCTTTTAGATCCGTACCATCACTGTATCGCCAATCGTCTGCACCCTCGTAAATAGCGGTGTTTGGACATTCTGGCTCACAAGCACCACAATTGATACATTCGTCTGTAATGATAATGGCCATAGCAATTTGTTTTTCTAAATTTGTGCAAATTTAATACCTAAACGGGGGTTCTCCAAACAATAATATGCAATTAAATCAGCGCATTACTGCCTTTGTAAATCTGGGCCTGGAAATGGATCAAATGGTAAAAAAGCCTGAATTGTATCATGATTTGTTTACTGAAATATACGGGCACAACAAATGGTTTGATCAGCCCCATGTGATGCACTCTTTAACGCAGTGGTCACTGCAGTTGACTGAAGATCATTTAAATCGATGGTTAAACGACTACGATCAAAAGGAAAACGGCATCAAAACTATTGCTCTGATTCTGGCAGGAAATATTCCACTAGTGGGCTTTCACGACATACTCTCAGCCCTAATTTGTGGACATAAAATTCTTTGTAAATCATCGAGCAAGGACCCGGTGCTGACCCAGTATATTCTGAATAAATTATTGGAAATAGAGCCAGAATTTAATCCTTATATCGCATGGGCAGATGGGCCCTTAAAAGGCTTTGATGCAGTAATTGCCACAGGAAGTAATAATTCTGCCATGCACTTTGAACATTACTTTAAAAACTATCCGAGTATTATTCGAAAAAACAGGACCAGTGTCGCCGTCCTGACAGGAGAAGAAAGTAAAGAGCAGCTCGGGGCTTTGGCTGAGGATATTTTTCAGTATTTCGGCTTAGGATGTCGCAACGTATCTAAACTCTACGTACCCAAAGGATACGATTTTCAAGCGTTTTTTAGAGCGGCATATCCTCATGGCAGAGTAATGCAGCACGATAAGTACATGAATAATTACGATTACAACAAGGCCGTTTACCTAATGGGACAAGTGCCCTTGCTCGATAATGAGTTCTTACTATTAAAAGAAGAAACTGCCCTGGTTTCGCCTATTGCGGTCATTTTTTACCAGTATTATGACGATATAGCCGTCCTGAAAAACGAGCTTAATACACTAAAAGACCAAATTCAATGCATCGTGGGAACCCAGCCGGGCTTGTGCACTGTAGATTTTGGCCAAACTCAATGCCCCGGCTTAGACGATTATGCTGATGGGGTGGATACTCTGGCTTTTGTAAATTCACTGTGAGCCGGCACACAGCGAAAACCTTATCGTTGAAAAAAAGCTGAGTTTTGTTAAAATTATATTGATAAGTTGTCTTGTTTCCTTAGTGGTTTGCCCCGATATTTCTCATCTTTGTAGGCTCATTTTATGGCTATGAAAAAACACAATTTTAGTGCTGGTCCCTCGATACTCCCCCAAGAGGTCATGCAGCAAGCCTCACAAGGGCTTTTAGACTTTAACAACTCTGGATTGTCCATTATGGAAATATCACACCGGAGTAAGGATTTTATTGAAGTCATGGATCAGGCCTGCGCCCTTGCTCTTGATTTGCTAGGATTAGATTCAGGTGAGTATAGTGCACTATTCTTACAAGGTGGAGCAAGCACTCAATTTGTGATGGCGCCGTATAATTTTTTAAACAATAAAGCGGCCTATCTCAATACAGGAACTTGGTCCAGTAAGGCCATTAAAGAAGCCAAGCTGTTTGGTGAGGTAAACGAGGTGGCTTCCTCTAAGGACCAAAATTTCTCTTATATCCCGAAGGGCTATCACATTCCTGAAGACAGCGACTATTTCCACTGCACCAGCAATAATACCATTTTTGGCACGCAAATTCAGCAGCTGCCCGAAACCTCTGTCCCTGTGTTTTGCGATATGAGTAGTGATATATTTTCGCGCGTCCTAGATTATTCAAAATTTGATCTCATCTATGCCGGAGCACAAAAAAATATGGGTCCCGCGGGAACAACTTTGGTGGTGATCAAAAATGATTTACTGGGTGATGCACCCAGAGCCATTCCTTCTATGCTGGATTATCGAGTGCATCAAGAAAAAGGCAGTATGTTCAACACACCGCCGGTGGTCGCCGTTTATGTCTCACTTTTGACCTTGAAATGGCTCAGTGATAAAGGCGGGGTCTCTGCCATTGAGCTAATAAATCGTGAAAAAGCGGATCAGCTTTACTCGGAAATCGACCGCAATGCATTGTTTAAAGGCTTTGCTAACCTGGAGGATCGCTCACTGATGAACGCCACGTTTAATTTGACCGATGATAGTCAAAAAGCAACTTTTGACGCCCTATGCAAGGAGGCAGGAATCAGCGGGATTAATGGACACCGCAGTGTTGGTGGATATCGCGCCTCAATTTACAATGCCATGCCACTAGAGAGCGTACAAGTTTTAATTGAAGTAATGAAAGAATTCGAGCGCCGTGCTTAAGCGCCTATAATAACGATTAGATCAAAAAGTATGATTAAAGTACACGCCAACGACGGCATTTCTCAAAGCGGGGTTCAGGCCCTTGAAAAAGCAGGATATAGCGTAAGCACCACCAAAGTTGCTCAAGAGCAATTGGTGAATTATATCAATCAAGAGTCTATATCAGTTCTTTTGGTGCGCAGTGCCACAACAGCGCGAAAAGACCTCATTGACGCCTGTCCAGGTCTGAAAATTATCGGTCGCGGTGGTGTCGGAATGGACAATATCGATGTAGATTACGCCCGGACTAAGGGATTACACGTGATCAACACCCCAGCAGCCTCTTCGGCTTCTGTAGCTGAGCTTGTATTTGCTCATCTTTACGGTGGGGTACGCTTTTTACATCAATCCAATCGCGCTATGGCCCTGGAGGGAGACACTAATTTTGGCAGTCTTAAAAAAGCCTATGCCAAAGGTCGTGAACTCCGAGGAAAAACATTGGGAATCATAGGATTTGGTCGCATCGGTAAGGCCGTAGCCCAAATCGCGTTAGGTTCAGGAATGCGCGTTGTTTACTTTGATCAATACGTTCCTTCGGCTACCATCAATTTAAAATTTTACGACGAGCAAGAACTTAACTTTGAGCTCACCGGCTCAACCTTTGACGCGGTTTTAGGGGAAAGTGATTTTATCACCCTGCATGTTCCGGCTCAAAAGGATTATGTCATAGGGGCTGATGAGCTTTCTAAAATGAAGGCGGGAGCAGGACTCATTAACGCAGCAAGAGGCGGTGTTGTGGACGAAGTCGCCCTGATTGAAGCACTAGAATCCAGACAAATTTCATTTGCTGCTTTGGACGTATTTGAAAATGAGCCTACTCCAGCGATTCAGGTTTTAATGAACGAGTATTGTTCCTTGAGCCCTCATATTGGTGCAGCCACTAATGAAGCTCAAGATCGAATCGGAGAAGAATTAGCGGCTCAGATTATCGATTTGACGGCTTAAGATTACCACTAGTCACTGCGCAAATTACCTTATTGAGCTGTTAAATTATCAGGGCAATATCTAAAATGACTGCGCGAATGTCTAACTTTGCCCTCTATGTTTGAAAAACTCAAAAAGCGTTGGAATGTCACCAGTAATTTTCAGGTGTCCAAGATTCTAGTGGTCTTTGCGATAACCGGAAGCTCATCGGCTAAAGTTACGGGGCCATTATTGAAGTTAAGTCCTGCCATTGCTGGGCTTGAACCGCTTTACTTCAATACAATTTACGTTGTAGCCACCCTGGTCTTGTACCAGTTTTTGCTCTTATTCTTTGGTTGGCTTTTTGGAGAAAAAGAGTTTTTTATCCTATTTTTAAAGAAATTCTTCAGAAGACGAAAATTGTGAACACCAAAGCTGCTCATTCAAGCTCAATCAAACATCAATTGATGGCCCTAATATTCGGGCTAACATTGATCTTGCCCAGCTTGATGCAGCTCGAACATATTCTCGATGGTCACAGTCACCTTGGGTGCACTCAAAACACAACCCATCTCCATGAATTAGATCACGGTTGTGATTTGCTGGCTTTTCACTTAAGTGCGGCTTCCTTGTTGCTTGTTGAGCCTTGTCCTTTGCAAGCCCCCAGAGTTCCCAGTACAGAGAATTTCTGGTCAATCACCCTTTTCACTCATCAAAAACCTAATGCTCAGTCCTCTAGAGCGCCTCCTACTTTGATTTAAATTTCCAGGTTTGGACTGCAATTATCCTGATTTGGATCGCGACAAATTGGTTCATTTAAATCAACAACATGCAAAAACTATTGTGGGTATCAATGCTGTTTATTGGTACTTTGTCACAGGCTCAGACCTGTGAACTTATATTTTCCGGTATAATTGAGGATCAACATGATGATTCGTTGCTTTCACAGGCCCTAATCACCCTTGTTGATACAGATTATTATACCTATAGCAATGAACTAGGTGAATTCTCCATCGAGAATTTATGCCCTGGGAATTATACTTTGGAGGTTGCTCATGCTCAGTGTAAAACCCGAACGTTTTCCATTAAAATTAAAGAAAATACAAGCAAAGTACTCAAACTAGAACATCACTACGAGAAGCTCAATGAAATCCTGTTAAAAGGCAATCCTCAGCGGATCAATAAGTCTACCGTTGTGGATTATTTAGACCAAACTCGTCTTGCCGAAAAAAGTGATCAATCATTGGGCGAACTGGTCTCTTCTATGGCAGGATTGAGCAGCATGAGTACAGGTAAAGCGATAATTAAACCAGCAATTCATGGCCTTTACGGCAGTCGTATCACTATAGTAAGTGGCGAGGTCAGATTAGAAGACCAACAATGGGGCTCTGAGCACGCCCCTAATGTCGATATCAACCTGGCCCACTCCATAGAGGTTATAAAAAATGCGTCTGCCTTGCAATACAGTGGTGATGCGATCGGTGGATTTATCGTTTTAAAACCTCAACGCATTCCTGTAAAAGACACGATTTTTGGCAAAACAAGGATTAGCGGGCAAACTAATGGTCAAGGGGGTTCCATTCATGCGGGCCTTGTTAAAAGCACTGAGTCGGGTTGGTATGGGGCCTTAAATGGCACTTTTAAAAGGTATGGTGATTTCAACGCGCCAAATTATATGCTGAGTAATACAGGGCTGGCCTCAAATACTTTGGCAACACGCATAGGACTGAATAAATTTAATTACGGACTTGAATTCAGCTACAACCGGGTCTTCAATAATTTAGGGATTTTAAGAGCGGCGCATTTAGGGGGTGCACAGGATCAGTACGTGGCCTTAAATAGCCCTGAGCCCTTAATTATCAATGATTTTACCTATGAGATCGATCGGCCAATGCAAGAGGTCACGCATCAAATTGCTTCGATTAAATCCTTTGTTAAGTCTGCTACTTTTGGGCGCATTGACTTTCGTTATGATTATCAATTCAACAATCGCCTTGAGTTTGATATCAGGCGGGGTAGCGATCAAAACAAAGCCTCTCTGGATTTAGACCTAGAAACACACTCAATCGGCCTAGATTGGGCCCCTCAAATCACAGGTCTGAGCTATTTAAAGACAGGATTTTCAGGACGATATTTCAACAATGTATCCGACCCAAACACTGGTGTAAAACGCTTGATCCCGGACTATAAAAGATATGATCTTGGTGTTTTTGCCCTAGCGGGCAAACCCGTAGGCGAGCGTTTTGAGGCAGAATTTGCACTGCGACTTGATTATATGAATATCAAGGCATTCAAATATTACTATACAGCCCTTTGGGAGGAGCGAAATTATGACGCTTTATTTCCCGAATTTGAACTCCAGTCCCTGGGTACACAAATTTTAACCAGGCCTGTATTTAGCTACCTTAATCCATCTGCTTCGGCAGGTCTTAATTGGTCCATTGATCAAAAAAATCAAGTTTTACTGAATTTTGCCCTGGGGGCGAGAAACCCGAACCCCTCTGAATTATTCTCAGAAGGACTGCATCACTCGGCTTCGAGAATAGAGATTGGCGATCTGCAATTTGAGTCAGAAATATCGAAAAACACCAGCCTTAGCTTCAAACACAGTGGGGCAAAACTGGGTTTATCGATTAATCCGTACCTCAGATTTATCGATCGATTTATCTTACTAGAGCCCACGGGTATTCAACAAACCATAAGGGGTAATTTTCAAGTTTGGTCCTACAGACAAGCTGATGTTTTTCTCTCGGGGGTTGATTATAGTTTGCGTTATGCATATAATCCTGAGCTTATTTTTGATCAACAATTTTCTTTGGTCAAAGGATACGAATCCGGTTTTGATGGAACACCGCTGATCAATATGCCACCAGCCCAACTCATTAATGCGATAACCTATAAAAGCGATAGACTGAACAATATGGAAATTCGCCTTGAGAGCAGCTATACTTGGCGACAAAACGAATTTCCTGACACAAATTTTGAAGCCTTTATACCAGAGACACAAACTCTTGAACTCATTGATGTTAGCACACCTCCTGGGGCTTATCACTTGATGAATCTCGAGGTTGGCTATCCCCTATTAAAATTAGGCAATGGCTTGAGTAAATTAAGGCTTCGGGCAGAAAATCTACTCAATACATCTTATCGAAATTATTTAAATAGCAATAGATACTACGCCGATGAAATCGGACGAAATCTCCTGCTTTCATTTACCACATCATTTTAAAATACACACTATGAACACAAAGTATAACACACTTTTAAAATCAATTACTATGAATGAATTATTCAAATCAAATATGAAATCACTGGCAACTGGGCTGGGCTACGCCTTTGCGCTGCTTTTTATCTTTTCAGCCTGCTCTGATGACGATACGCCACCCACACAAGTGGACGAAGAAGAGGTAATCACCACCCTTATTGTTTCTTTAACCAATAATAACACTGGAGAGCAAATCGAATTGCGCAGTCAAGATTTAGACGGTGATGGCCCGAATGCTCCTGTAATTCAGGTTTCTGGAAATTTAACTGTGGCCTCAACTTATAATGGCACAATTCAGCTCCTTAATGAGACCGTAAGTCCTGCAGATAATATTCATGAAGAAGTTTTAGCAGAAGGGGCCGAACACCAATTTTTTTACACCCAGGGAGGTGGCTTGAATATATCTACCCAATATTCAGATGTAGATAGCAATGGAAATCCTATCGGTTTGGCCTTTACCCTGGCCACTACTGCGCCAAGCCAGGGCACATTGACTTTTACCCTTCGCCATGAGCCACTCAAACCGAACGATGGCTCACTTTCTGGTGCTGGTGGAGAAACGGACATTTCGGTAAGCTTCCCCATTACCGTGGAATAAAATGCATTATTAAGCTCGGGCAAACCCTTTTAAATCAAACAGAGTATGCGATCATTTTTTGGTTAAATACTCTGTTTTTTTATCCAATTTTGGCTTTATAACAAACTGACAATAGGGTTGATAAGGATTGTTTTTATAGTACTCTTGATGTTCTATTTCAGCTGGATAAAAGCTTTGAAAAGCCTCTATTTGGGTCACGATAGGACGATCAAATTCCTTTTGAAGAGTCAACTGCTTGATGTACTGCTCTATGGTTTGTTTTTGCTGCTCGGAGGTGTAAAAAATAGCACTGCGGTAGTGTTCCCCCACATCATGCCCTTGTCGGTTCAAAGTCGTTGGATCGTGTGTTTTGAAAAACAAGGCTAAAATTTCTTTTAAGGGTAATTCCTCCGGAAGATAAGTGAGCTCAACGCATTCGGCATGGCCAGTTCTCCCCTGGCAAACCTCTCGATATGCTGGATTTTTAATGTGTCCTCCACTAAATCCTGAGACCACAGATACAACACCTCTAACATCCGAAAACACCGCCTCTGTACACCAGAAACAGCCACCGGCCAAAACAATTTTTTCCATAGCAGCTTTTTTTACAGCCCTAAAATTAAAAAGCATCGATGGATCTCCCAAACATTTTAAAACCAATAGCTGAGACTTGGTGGCCTTATTTTAAAACTGTAATTTTCACCATCAAAAACGCACAATGATCCAAGCCAAAGGTATTGTAAAAAATTTCGGACAACTTCAAGTGCTGAAAGGAGTCGATTTGACCGTGAAAAAGGGTGAAATTGTCTCTATAGTGGGGGCTTCAGGGGCTGGTAAAACGACTTTGCTCCATATACTCGGTACTCTAGATCGCATGGATCAGGGCAGCCTTGAGATAAATAAGGTGGCTCCTTTTGAGCTCAGCGCCAAGGCCCTGGCGGAATTTCGAAACACCTCTTTGGGCTTTATCTTTCAATTTCATCAGCTATTGCCTGAATTCAGTGCCCTTGAAAATGTTTGCATGCCTGCACTGATTCAAAATCAAAGTATGAAGAAAGCGCAAATAAGAGCTAAAGAACTTTTGGACTACCTCAACTTAAGTCACCGTTTTGATCATAAACCTGGAGCCCTATCGGGTGGAGAACAGCAGAGAGTTGCCGTGGCGCGGGCCTTGATGAATCAACCTGCGCTAATACTGGCCGATGAGCCTAGTGGCAACCTCGACACCCAAAGCGCCCAAGAGCTACATCAGCTCTTTTTTGATTTGAGAAAAGCCTTTGACCAAACCTTTATTATCGTCACCCATAACAAAGAACTGGCCCAAATGGCCGATCGTCAATTAGTTATGGAAAACGGGAATTTCATTTAGTAATTATGGCACTAAAAGCCGTAAAGGAACTTTTGGAGCGAAAGCTTGAGCTATATTACAATGATGACTTTATTAGCGAAGACCCACTTCAGGTACCGCATAGTTTCAGCCAAAAGGAAGATATTGAGATAGCGGCCCTGCTCACTGCAACAATCGCCTGGGGGCAAAGGAAAACCATCATCAATAACGCTAAACTCATGATGTCGCTTATGGAGGATGCTCCTTATGATTTTATCCTTCATCATCAAGAGGGCGACTTAAAGGCCATGAATCATTTTGTCCATCGCACATTTAACGGGACAGATTTGCGATTCTTTATAAGGGGCTTAAAACATATATACACCGAGCATGGCGGGCTCGAAAAGGTGTTTAACACCTATGGCGGACAAGAATTCTTGCACCAATCAATAAATCATTTTCGTCAATGCATGTTTCAGGCCCCGCATGAAAAACGCAGTGAAAAACATATCAGTGATCCTTTGAATAAATCAGCAGCAAAAAGATTACATATGTTTTTAAGATGGATGGTGCGTCGATGTGAACGCGGCGTGGATTTTGGTTTATGGACTACCTTGTCACCAAGCCAACTCTCCTGCCCCCTTGATGTGCACACGGGTAATGTAGCCCGCTCATTAGGGCTGATCTCCCGTAAAGCCAATGACATTATAGCCTTGGGAGAACTCGATTGTGCCTTGCGCATCTTTGACCCCGAAGATCCTGTTAAATATGATTTTGCTCTGTTTGGATTAGGTGTCCACGGTGATTTTCAATAAATTTTGTGCATTTCATCGAAAAAAATTACTTTTAATCGTTTATATTAAACATTTTAGCATATATTTGTGCTATCAAACCCCAATTTGATTAACCCAAAGAAATCTATCATGAAATACTTATTACTCTCCCTAAGCATATTAACTTTTTGGAGCTGCAGTCAAGAGCCCATGAGTTTAGAAACAGAAAGCCTTCAAAGTCGTCGAAGCGGAAATAACTACGGCATTGTCCATGTCGCTGATCTGTATGCCGGTCAAAACATTTTAATCGGCAGTGTAGAAGTGGCTAACTACAACGATCAAGTCTACGTAACCTACAAGACCAACGGTAACTGGTCCTTAAAAAAGACCCATTTGTTTGTTGGAGATTACAGCGAATTCCCAATGAATAATGGTGGAAATCCCC
>JALRAI010000045.1 GCA_023258055.1 Flavobacteriaceae bacterium
GAACAGGCTCATAAAGCAGGGTGGCCTAGGGACTAAAGAAACTCAATTTTTCATCCCTTTAACACCGAGAATATAAAATTCAATTATCTTTGGGGCGTATGAGAGACCCCAACTATAAAGTGCTTTTAACCACCCTAGTGGCAGTGGTTTATTCTGGAGACTTATGGTCTCAGGGAGATCCGCCTCCGCCGCCGCCAGACGGAGAACTCCCTATCGACCAACACTTGCACTATTTAATCTTGGTCGGCCTCGCTTTTGGACTTTATTGGGCGTATAAGCAGATTAAATCCCAGCGTAGCCGCGACTGATTCGGGCCACATATTTTCCGATAATATCAAATTCTAGATTAACCACACTACCCACCCTAAGGGACTGGAAGTTAGTGTGCACGTGAGTATAAGGAATTATCGCAACACCGACCAAACCAGGCGCGCTATCCACCACGGTCAAACTCACCCCGTTAATGGTTACAGAACCCTTGGAGACAGTGATGTGTCCTGAATCTTTATCGTAGGCAAATAAATAGTGCCAACTCCCGTCCTTTTCTTCCGCCAAGGTGCAGGAACCAACTAGGTCGACGTGTCCCTGAACAATATGCCCATCGAGGCGATCGCCCAGCTGCATGGCGCGTTCTAAATTAACCAATCCTCCTACTTGCCAGTGGCTGAGGTTTGTTTTATCTAAGGTTTCTTCAATAGCGGTCACTGTGTACTGATCCCCTTTTATATCAACTACGGTAAGACACACCCCATCATGAGCTAACGATTGGTCAATTTTTAACTCATGGGTGAAATCACACCGCAGGGTGATGTGCAAATTTCCTCCATCCTGATCTAGCGCAATTATTTCGCCAATAGATTCTATAATACCTGTGAACATGCCCTCAATTATTTACATTTGCAAAAGTAACACCCACAGCGCTCAAATGGCAAAAAACAACCCGATAATTGTTGGAATTTCGATTGGAGACCTCAATGGAATTGGCCCTGAGATTGTCCTTAAGAGCTTTTCAGACCCAAGAATGCTGGAATTCTGTACCCCAGTAATTTTCGCCAACATAAAATTTTTGACCTGGTATAAAAAGGAGCTGGAACTCGAGTGCCACTTAAACCCGCTAAGTGACCTTAATCAAATAATCCACGGTAAAATCAATGTTTGTAATCCGTGGACAGAATCTTTTGACGTTCAATATGGAAAAGTCGACCCCAAGGCAGGGGCTTTGGCTATTGCTTCATTAAAGAAAGCTGTTGAAGCTCTTAAAAAAGAGCAAATAGACGCTTTGGTTACCGCGCCGATCGATAAAAAAAACAGTCAGTCAGAGGAGTTTAAATTTCCCGGACACACCGATTATCTCGCTCAAGAGCTAGAAGGCGACGCCCTCATGTTTATGGTGTCGGAGGAGGTAAAAGTGGGCTTATTAACTGACCACGTGCCTGTTAAAGAGGCGCCGGCCCGAATTACAGCGGAGTTAATTAAGAAAAAAGCTGGCGCTATGATGGCTTCGCTCACTCAGGATTTTGGCATCACACGACCAAAAATTGCTGTACTCGGGGTGAATCCGCATTCTGGCGACCAAGGGGTGATCGGCAGCGAGGACCAAGAGGTTATGGCTCCTGCGATCAACAATCTGCGCGATGAAGGCATGTTGGTATATGGGCCCTACCCAGCTGATGGATTTTTTGGCTCGGGTCAATACAAACAATTTGATGCAGTTTTAGCCGCCTATCATGACCAAGGCTTGATTCCCTTTAAAACCTTGTCTTTTGGGGCAGGGGTTAATTTTACAGCAGGTTTAAACGCGGTACGCACCTCGCCTGACCACGGTACGGCGTTTGATATCGCGGGCAAAGACAAAGCGAATATTAGTTCTTTTAAAGAGGCTATTTTTTCAGCCATACACATAGTGCGCCACAGAAAAATGCATCACAAATTAACCGCCGCGCCACTTGAAATCACAGTAAAAAAATCCTCTCACAAAAAGAAACACCATTAGGCTCAGGCAAATAAAATTATTTACTATCTTTGCCACCGCCTTTTTTAGGGCCGACGATTAGAATAGTGTTGTGTAGATGAAGGAAATGAAAGAATATACCATTCCTTTTGTAGGGCTGAAAGTAGGCCGACACAATTACGATTTTGATTTAGATAAAAAGTTCTTTGAGCATTTTGAGTACGAAGAGTTCCACCAGGTGGCGATCAAACTCGAGGTAGTTTTGGACAAAAAACCAAACATGCTAGAGATTGAATTGTCTTTTGAAGGAACGGTTAATGTGTCTTGTGACCGAACTAATGAACCTTTTGATCTGCCCGTAAACGGGGATTATCATTTTGTGGTTAAGTTCGGGGAGCAGCGCGATGATATGCAGGACGAGCTTTTGATATTGCCGCATGGGGCATATCAGGTGAACATCCAGCAGCAGATTTATGAATCGATTGTTTTGGCCTTGCCCAGCAAAAGAATTCATCCTGGCATCGCAGAAGGCACATTAAAAAGCGAAGTACTTGATCAGCTAGAAGCACTAAAACCCAAAGGGGCGCAGCAGAATCATTTAGAAGATGTTGACCCGCGTTGGGATGATTTAAAAAAACT
The DNA here is from genome assembly GCA_023258055.1 of Flavobacteriaceae bacterium. GTDB lineage: Bacteria > Bacteroidota > Bacteroidia > Flavobacteriales > Flavobacteriaceae > BACL21. Next base: position 2,591 of record JALRAI010000045.1, read on the forward strand.
ATTAACGGATAAATAATATTGCGCCATGGCACATCCTAAAAGAAAAACCTCTAAAACAAGAAGAGACAAAAGACGCACCCATTACAAAGCTTCTGTTGCTCAGATCGCTACAGACCCTACAACGGGTGAGGCACATCTATACCACCGTGCTCACTGGCATGAAGGTAAATTGTACTACAAAGGTCAAGTCGTGATTGACGCTGTAGAACAAGAGGCTTAAAACACGATCGCATAAAGCGTTCAAAGAAAACTCTCATTTGACTTAAAGTGAGAGTTTTTTTGTGCGCTCAAAATTGCACAAAACCGATAAAAACCGACGTGTTTTTGCTCAAAAATTAGTACTTTTCACCCCGAAAATTGGAATTTTGGCTCAAAAAGCGAAACTTTTATTCCAAAGCGTATGACAAAAATTAAGGCAGCCATTACCGCTGTAGGAGGCTACGTGCCAGACTATGTGTTAACCAACGATATTTTGGCCACCATGGTCGACACCAATGATGAATGGATTGTTTCACGAACAGGCATCAAAGAGCGCCGTATTTTAAAAGAGCCAGGCCAAGGAACTTCTTATATGGCCATAAAAGCCGCTCAGCAGCTTTTGGAAAAATCAAAGGTTGATCCCAAGGAAATAGATTTGTTGATTATGGCTACAGCCACTCCCGACATGATGGTGGCTTCAACCGGTGTTTATGTGGCCACCGAGATTGGCGCAACTAACGCTTTTTCTTATGACTTATCGACGGCTTGTTCTAGTTTTTTATACGGAATGAGTACGGCAGCCGCCTATATTGAATCGGGGCGTTACAAAAAGGTATTGCTTATTGGGGCGGACAAAATGTCTTCTATAATTGATTATACCGATCGCACTACCTGTATTATTTTTGGTGATGGAGCTGGTGCAGTGCTTTTTGAACCAAATACCGAAGGCCTAGGCCTGCAAGACGAGTATTTACGCTCGGACGGGATAGGGCGTAATCACCTTAAAATGGATGCGGGCGGATCTATACTTCCGGCTTCTGAGGAAACAGTAGCTCAGAGACAGCATTACGTATTTCAGGACGGAAAGACGGTGTTTAAATTTGCGGTATCCAATATGGCGGATGCTTGTGGACGCGTCATGGAGCAAAACAACCTTAGCAGTGATGACATTCAGTGGCTGGTGCCTCATCAAGCCAATAAACGCATCATCGATGCTGCGGCCAGTCGTATGGGGGTAACCGACGATAAAGTAATGATGAATATTCAGCGCTACGGGAATACAACTTCAGCAACCCTGCCTTTGTGTTTGATGGATTACGAATCTCAACTAAAGAAAGGTGATGGGTTAGTTTTTGCGGCCTTTGGCGGTGGATTTACCTGGGGTGCAGTGTATTTGACCTGGGCCTATAACGGAGCATAAATTAGAGTTTATATAAAACAAGACTTATGGACATTAAAGACATTCAAAATTTAATCAAGTTTGTTGCCAAATCAGGCGCTAGTGAAGTAAAACTTGAGATGGAAGACGTAAAAATCACCATCAAAACTGGCGGAGACGCTGAGCGTATGGAAACCCCGGTTTACTCGGCGCCACACGCTGTAGTGCACGCAGCTCCTGCGGCACTGCAAGCACCAGCTCCAGTTGCGGCGGCCCCTGTTGCCGAATCCGCACCAGCTCCAGCAGCACCGGAATCAGATAATGACAAATACATCACGGTAAAATCTCCGATCATTGGGACCTTTTACAGAAAGCCATCTCCAGACAAAGCTGTCTTTGTCGAGGTGGGTGATTCGGTGAGTCCTGGTAGCGTATTGTGCGTTATTGAAGCCATGAAGTTATTTAATGAAATTGAAAGTGAGGTTTCTGGGAAAATCGTAAAAGTTTTGGTAGACGATTCGTCTCCTGTTGAATTTGATCAACCTTTGTTTTTGATCGACCCAGCTTAATTTAAAACCAGTATCATGCCGTCAAAAAAAACTAAAGGCCCAAATAAGGCCCAAGAAATAAGCATGTTTAAAAAAATATTGGTCGCTAATCGTGGCGAAATCGCGCTAAGAGTCATCCGTACTTGTCGCGAAATGGGCATCAAAACCGTAGCGGTATATTCCACTGCGGACGCCGAAAGCCTACACGTTAAGTTTGCCGATGAAGCGGTTTGCATAGGACCAGCGCCTAGCTCTGAGAGCTACTTAAAAATCGCTAACATTATAGCTGCTGCAGAAATCACAAATGCTGACGCGATCCACCCGGGTTATGGGTTTTTGTCTGAAAACGCCAAATTTTCCAAAATCTGTGAGGAACACGGTATAAAGTTTATCGGGGCCTCTGCAAAGATGATTGACCAAATGGGGGATAAGGCTTCTGCCAAAGCCACCATGAAGGCCGCTGGCGTGCCTTGTGTCCCCGGAAGCGATGGTGTTATCCCGGATTTTGAAACCTGTAAGAAAGTGGCCAAAGAAACCGGTTACCCCGTCATGCTCAAAGCCAGTGCTGGTGGTGGTGGAAAAGGAATGCGTGCTGTCTGGAAGGAAGCAGACCTTCAAGGAGCCTGGGAATCAGCAAGACAAGAAAGTAAGGCGGCCTTTGGCAACGACGACATGTATATGGAGAAGTTGATCGAGGAACCGCGACATATAGAAATTCAGATTATCGGCGACAGCCGTGGTAAGGCCTGTCATTTAAGTGAGCGCGATTGTTCGGTACAACGTCGTCATCAAAAGCTTACGGAGGAAACGCCAAGTCCATTTATGACTGATGAATTGCGTCAGGCGATGGGTGAAGCCGCGGTAAAGGCTGCTGAATTTATCAGCTATGAAGGAGCGGGTACTATAGAATTTTTGGTAGACAAACACCGAAACTTCTATTTTATGGAGATGAATACCCGTATTCAGGTGGAGCATCCCATTACTGAGCAGGTTGTAGATCACGATTTGATTCGCGAGCAAATTTTAGTCGCCGCTGGGGTGCCGATTTCCGGAAAGAATTACATCCCTCAACTACATTCTATAGAGTGCCGTATCAATGCAGAGGACCCTTATAACGGATTCCGTCCTTCACCTGGAAAGATCACCACATTACACGCCCCTGGAGGCCATGGAGTGCGCCTAGACACACATGTTTATGCTGGTTATTCAATTCCGCCAAACTACGACTCTATGATCGCTAAATTGATCACTACCGCCCAAACACGGGAAGAAGCGATCAGCAAAATGAAGCGTGCTTTAGACGAGTTTGTGATTGAAGGAATCAAAACAACCATTCCGTTTCACAGACAACTCATGGACCACCCGGATTATGTTGCGGGGAATTATACCACCGCGTTTATGAACGAGTGGAAAATGGAACAATAAAAAAGCAAACCCTCCTCCTAGGAGGGTTTTTTAATGCCCAGGCTTCTTAAGTCGAATCCATAGGCCGCGGCATGGAAAAATCACGTAATTTCATAAGCTGAAAACTAAAGCCATTAAAGTGCATTTTAATAATAAGTCCTATTGGGAGTCCTATTTACTGGAGGATATCGATTACCTCATAGTCGGGGGAGGCATTGTAGGACTGACTTGTGGGATTGCGTTAAAATCGAAATTACCAAAGGCAAGAGTAGTGGTTTTGGAGCGCGGAAATTGGCCCTCTGGGGCGAGTATAAAAAACGCAGGGTTCGCGTGTTTTGGCAGTGTCTCAGAGTTATTAGATGATGCAAAATCCCATACCCAAGACCAACTCATAGCATTGATTCGTCAAAGAGCCCAAGGCTTAAAATTGCTAAAAACAATTGTCACTCCTGAGGCCATGGATTATCAAGGGTATGGAGGCTATGAGTATTTTTTAAACCATCAAAAGCACCTAGCACAAGAGTGTTTTGACGTGCTGGACTGGGCGAATAAACTCGCGAAAGAGGCCTTAAAGACTACTGAAGAGGTCTATGCTCTGGTGGATAATGTTTACGGTTTTGGAGGCGTTGGTTCTAGAGGCATTTTTAACAAGTTTGAAGGTCAAATTCATACGGGTCGGCTTATGGAGGCCCTTAGTGTGAAAGCATCGAGCAGTGGAGTACAATTTATAGGCGGGGTAAAGGCATTGTCACACCAGGCTCAAGGAAATCAAATAATCGTTCAAACTCAGGGTCACGGACCCATTAAGACCAAAAAGCTACTGCTGGCCACTAACGGCTATACCCGAGATTATTTGCCTGATTTAGTAACACCCGCCCGGGCACAAGTATTGATTACAGAGCCTATAGACGGATTAAAAATCAAAGGGACCTTCCACCTGGATCAGGGCTATTATTACTTCAGAAATATTGATCAGCGCATTTTGTTGGGGGGCGGACGAAATTTAGATTTTAAAGGGGAAACAACAACTTTAGAACAAACTTCAGAAAAAATACAGGGCGCATTAGAGGCTATCTTAAAGGAGGTGATTTTACCTGGTAAAAAAGCGGCTATATCCGCGCGCTGGTCTGGAATCATGGGGGTCGGGCCCCAAAAGAAACCGATAATCAAAGCCCTAGCCCCTAATGTGTATTGCGGTATTCGTTTAGGGGGTATGGGCGTGGCTATCGGCGCTGAGGTGGGTCAAAAACTTGCCGATTTGGCGTCTAAGCAATTAGACTGATGGAGGGCCAATGGGCCAAACAATGTTTTTTGTCGCTGGCTGGCATCAAAAGAAAAACATAGGGGAATAAAAAAACCAGCCCGCAGGGCTGGTTTTTAACTTTTAGAAGGCCGTAAAATTGTGGCCTATAAGTGCTTCTCGGCAGCTACAATTAGTTTTTCATCAACTGTACAGTAGTGCTTCCTTGAGCAGTGCTAATTTGAGCGAAGTAAGCCCCTTTGCTAAGGTTGCTGTTGTCGATGGCCAAAGCGCTTCCTGGGTTGTTGTACTGAGCAACTTTTTTGCCCAAAACATCAAAAAGAACAACTTGAGTCATGTCGTACTGTGCAGAACGTACATTCCAAACTGCATTTGATGGGTTAGGTGCAACACTGAAAGAGTCTGCGTTGAAATCATTAACGCTCAATGCGCCACCGCTTACAACAACACTTCCTAAAGCAGCTTCGTTATCAGGGTTAGCGTTAAGCCCGATAATTTGGAAACCGTATTGAACTACAGCGTCCTCAGCTGGATTCACATCGGTAAAGACAACTTCGAAATTCGCTCCGGTTAAGGGTGCAGTCGCGATCTTAAGTACAGAGTAGTTTGCGTTGAATACCTTAATGAACGCAAGTGCGTCATATGCTGCATCAATGGTGTTACTGTTTATATTTCCAGAAAAGGTTAATTCAACACCAGCTAAAGAGTTGTCTTCGATATAAGAGTTCCCTTCGAAAATTTTAGCTCCTAAACCTGTGGTTTGGTCTACCCAAAATGGATCTGTTGGGTTGTCGGCATAAGTGTTGAAGTTTGGCTGAAGGGTCAAAGTTCCTGCAGTAGCGTCAACCACAGTTTTAATGTCTTGGATGCCCCATGGCTCTCCAAAAATGTAATCTCCAGTCGCTGGGTCAAAAATGTTGGCATAACCCAACCAGTTTCCGCTCGCGTCAACGCTTACAGAGTTTTGTGCCGCTACACCCATGCTTAGGGTAAGGGCGGCCATAATTGAAAATAATTTTGTTTTCATAAGTGAGTAATTAATAAAGTGAATTAAGTTTTTGATTTATTGTGGTTTAGTTGTTTTATTGATAGACGCGCACATAATCTACTTCCATACTTGAGCTTTGGAAGTTGGGATCAATATTACCCCCGAACGCTCCGCCCATGGCGACATTCAAAATGATAAAGAAATCACTGTCAAAAGGCATTAATTGGGTAACAGCAACCGAGTGATAGACATTTCCGTCTACAGAAAATTCAATCTGATCCGCTGTCCATTCTACGGCGTAAATATGAAAATCATCAGAAACTCCTGGGACATTGATTCCTTGGGTCACAGCGTTACCCCCAAAGTTGCCAGGGTAGTGCAGTGATGAAAAGATTTCATCTTGGTTATTCCCGACGTGCTCCATAATATCAATTTCTCCACAGCCCGGCCATGTATTGGTGATAAAATCTGAACCGAGCATCCAAATAGCTGGCCAGGTTCCCCCGCCAGTAGGAAGTTTGGCGCGCGCTTCAACACGGCCATAGGTAAAGTCAAAGTTTTGATTTGTTTTTATACGCGCTGAGGTATAATTGCTTCCGGCAAAGAATTCTGATTTTGCAGTGATGCGCAGCACCCCATTTTCTACAACGATATTCGAGGACTCGTCCGTATAGTACTGAGCTTCTTCATTACCCCAACCATTGTCTCCTGTTCCTAAATCATAATTCCAATTTTCTGAACAAGGCGCGCCATCAACATCAAATTCTTCAGCCCAGACTAAAACGTCGTTAGCGCCACTGCCTTGATCACCGGTTGTTCCCGCGCACTCCACAGGACCTGAACCACCTTCTGGAACAAAGGTGTGATACCATGCGAGTTGTGCTCCTGGGGGATCAAATGGATCCTGAATACCACGAACTACAAGTTTGTCTTCTGTAAGCGAGACAATTTCGTAAGAACTTGCCCCAGACCAATAGGATAGAAAACTATTTTGGAGCGTCAGCGTTGAGACTCCTGCAGCGTCATCTAAGACCACAAAGCTAGTATCAAAAGACACAAACGGGCTTAAGTCGCGACATTCATCATTGTATTGTCCTGGGTTGTCATTGGGGAAAAACCGTTTGATTTCGGCCCAATTAACGTAAGAGGCCTCGTTGACTTCCATTTGGAAGCGGTAATCGCCCATGCCGTCATAACTAAAGATCAGCACATCGTCATACATACAGGGATTAAGCTGATTTGGGGTCGCAATAAAGTAATTTGCGAAATCCACAGCAGGATCTCCTACACCAAAGTGCCCTGTAGTGCCAGAATCCCAAACCCAGCGTTTGCCCTGGTTTGGCGCCCCAGCTAAATTTTGAAGAATAACCGGATCAATCATCAAAATGACGTCTAGGTCAATACTACGGGAGATAGAACTCGCTGCACCACCGCGTCCATAGGCGATAATTACAATATCCTGAGTATATTCCCCGGTGTCGGTGTAGCGAAAATTAGCTGTTTCTCCTGGTCCGATTACCACGGGGTCTAACTCGGGTTTAAAATAAATGTGAAAAGTAAGGGCGTATTCTGCGCTTGGAGTTACAGCGACATTACCCGATAAATCATCGGCGACCTCTATGGTGGCTTCAAGATTTATAGGCGCAATAACTGCACCAAAAGAGGTGTCGTCTTCCTGACAAGCGCTAAAAAGCAGCGGCAAAGCCAATAAGGCTAAGATTAAATTCTTATAGTTCATGAGATGCGTTTTAGTTTGCATAATCAATATCATCAAAATAATAAGTTGATCCGTCTCCTGGCAGGTCAACAATAAATTCAAAGAACACCACTACTGTGCTAAATTCTGGAGCCGTATTTTGACCGGCAAAATCCCACACAAGCTCTTCCCAGGCGTTCGACGTAGTGGTATTGGCGTCTAACTCTACAAAATCTCCGTTAGTGTTTTCTAGTTTTAAGCGCACTGGAATATCCGCCTTTGGAGACCAAACTTTCATTTTAATTTTTTCAGTGGTGTCAAAAATAATGGGCACTTGCAAAGGCACAGCAGTTCCTGCGTAAAAGACTGCATCGACGCCTTTAACCGTGCGGACCACACGGCTGCTGGTGTTGATTCCAGTAGGATCTGGGTTGACATCAATATTTGAATTTGCCCCTTCAAAACCGAAAACTTCATAGGGTACAGCCGTATTTTCAAAATCTAAAGGCAATTCTACTACAGCGCCCGGAAGAGTACCTTGAGCGATGTTATCGTAATAGAAAGTGTCGTCATTTCCACTGTTGCCGAAATCAAAGAACACGACAATTTTGGCGTATTCTTGGCTTAAATCAAATCCTGAAAAGTCAAAATACAGGGTTTCCCACTCGTTAGCTACCGAAGGGAAAGCGTCCACCTCCATGGCAATATTTGGGTTAGCGGCGTTTTCTATTTTCAGTTTTACTGTTGTTCCGGCAATGGGAGACCAGACATCCATTGATATGGTGCTGCCTAGAGAGAAATCAATGTTCTCTCCCAATGGAATAGCAGTCCCTGCATAGACTAAGGCCCCTGTTTCTTTAAAGAATTCCACGACATTAGCACTGGTATTGATGCCTGATGGGTCTGGATTAGCAATTCTTGTGTTGACGGCTCCAGCAAAATCAAAAAAGGCATATTCAAGGGTTTCGTCTTCGAAATCTAAAGGCAGTAAGACAGGATTGTCAATTTCTACAGTAATGGTGCCTTCTAGAGTTTGGCTTCCACCACTTAAAGCCACTACGGTAAGCTCATAGGTCCCTGTCTCTGCGTAGGTATGCGTGACTGATTCCGCAATCATGAGCGGGGTAGGCGTTTCGTCTACTTGATCCCCAAAATAGACTTCAAAGCCGGCCGCCAAAGTAGCTGTTGCAGAAACACTGATCGAGAAATTATCTCCTGCTACAGGCAGAACAGTAATTTCAAGATTTTCGGGCGCTAAAAATGAAACCACGACAGCTTGCTCTAAAGGCTGAGAAGTTTCTCCGTTAATGTTTTCCGCTATGAGTGTCGCGGTATAAGTCCCTTCTTGATAAGCATGCGTGGCGTTAGTCCCAGGAACCACAGATACGGGCTCGCTGCCATCGCCAAAGTCTAAATTGAATTTAGAGGCGCTCAAAGCACTTGGGGTAAAAATCACATTGCCCGAGTTGTCTGTAGTCGGGGTTACGATGAGACTCAAGTTTGAAGGAATCTGCGCCGCGTTCAAGTAATCAAAATTAGGATCGTCTGAACTACAACTCACCACCATGAATAGGCTGATGAGGGCAAAACTAAAAGCGTAAATATTTTTAAATATTCGTGTCATGGTCGTCTGTATTAGTATCCAGGATTTTGTGCCCAGCGGTTTCCTGTTAGTTGTATTTCAATTTCTGGAATGGGGAATAATTCATTTTTTCCTGTCTGGAACCCACTAATTTCTTGAGCAGCTTTGCCTTTACGCACGGCATCAAAAAACTGATGTCCCTCACCCACGAGTTCAAGTCGACGCTCTAAGTAAATGGCCTCGCCTAAATCCCCTCCTGTAGCAGTGATGTCTGCAAGGCCGGCGCGTTGGCGCACGCGGTTTACATAAGTCTGCGCCGTGGCGTCGTTTCCGTTTTCGTGATGTGCTTCAGCGGCCATGAGCAAAACGTCTGCAAAGCGGATAGAACGATAATTGTTCGGGTTAGTCAAGTTTTGATCCCCAATATTGGCGTCACCTTGACGAGGGATATACTTGCGGTTAAAAAAGCCAGTGTGCTCATAACCTTCGGTATAACTTACACCAGCGCCACCGTTATAGCCTGAATTATCCTCGGCCCACTGCTCAATATTTAAAATTCCAAAATCGCGACGCACATCGCCTTCCTCATATAAATCATAGGTCGCCTGAGTGGGTACATTAAAACTAAACCCAGATTCAAACAAAGGGCCGTTGTATTGGCGCGGACCATTAAATCCTACAGCAACATTACCTTCACTACATTGAAGACAATCAAACCCAGCCCCCTCGAGGTCTGTGTATTGTACTTCAAAAACGGATTCAATATTGTTTTCGTTTTCGTTTTCAAAAATTAGTCCAAAATCAGCCATTAAGTCATAGGGTCCCCCGTTAATTACCGCATCCAGGGCTGTAGCGGCATCAGACCATTTTTCTTGATAGAGGTAAGCTTTGCCTAAGAGCGCTTGCGCGGCTCCTTTGGTTATACGCCCTGCCTGCTCTTGAACTGCAGGAAGGTTGTTAGCGGCATAAATAAGGTCTTCCTCGATTTGCGCATAAACTTGTGCTTTGGGCGTACGGTCAATTTCGAATTGCACCCCAAAAGTGATGCGTCGGTCCACAACCAGTGGCACATCGCCAAACCATTTTACAAGCTCAAAATAATAGTAGGCGCGCAAAAACTTTGCTTGACCAATCACATTGGCTTTACCATCGAAATCAATCTTGTCTTGAAACTCCAAAATGTAATTTGCGCGGTTAACCCCGGCGTACATCCAGCTCCAAATACTGCGTAATTGCTCATTGGTTGGGGTGTGGATCATATCGTCAATCTGCTGAATTCCGATAACATCCGTAGCGCTTTCACCACCGGCTAGGGTGTTTGCCGAGGCGATCTCACCAAGCATGACATTCAAATAACTGGCCTGAAGCATATCATAAGCCCCAATCAAGGCGTTTTGATAATCTTCTTCGGTATTGAAATAGGTCTCGCTGTTCTGGTTTTCAGAATTAACATAGACAAAGTCATCGCTACATGCTGCTGTAAAAAGCGCAACAAAAGCGGTAAGCAGTAGAACGCGTGAACGGTTGAATGGTCGTGTAGTCTTCATAGTTCTTAGCGAATTAAAGTTTGATATTAGCCCCGAGTAAATAGGTTCTCGGAGTTGGGTAGAATCCAGGATCAAAACCACTGCCGATTGGCGAGCCATTTGAAGAAGTTGGGTCATACCCTCTATATTTTGTTAAAGTAAAGACGTTGCTGGCAGAGACATAGACACGAAGCTTTGAAAGCTTGAATTTTTCAAGCAGGTCATCCCCTAAGTTATAGCCGAGCTGCATGTTCTGGGCACGCAAGAATGATCCGTCTTCCACATAGAAATCAGAGAACACTAAGTTAGAGGTTGCCGCAGTCGTTACCCGCGGAAATTCATTGCTGGTTCCTGGTCCTGTCCAACGGTTCAGATAATAAGTCGTTCTGTTGGTGAAGCGATCGTTTCGTTCGTAGTTACGTACGATTTCGTTTCCTAGAGAAGCGAAGAAGTAGGACTGAAAGTCAAAATTCTTATACTCAAAAGACAGATTAAGTCCCATGGTGACATCCGGAATCGGATCTCCGATATAGGATTTGTCTTGGGTATTGATCACCCCGTCCCCATTGAGATCTTTAAAACGAATGTCTCCAGCACGCGCTAGTGCACCCAGTGCAATTTGACTTGGGGCATTATCGGCCTCTTCCTGAGTTTGGAATATTCCTTGTGTTTGGTATCCGTAATAATAACCGATCGGGAAGCCTTCTTCCATGCGCGCAGGTGGGTCCTGACCGATGCCAAAACCACCCCCTACTTCATAGCCGACACCATTGTTTACTGAGAGCACTTCGTTTTCTAGGGTTGTCAAGTTATAGTTCACCCCAAAAGAGAAGTCG
>JALRAI010000046.1 GCA_023258055.1 Flavobacteriaceae bacterium
CTTAGGCCTAACTGGGCAGCAGGAGTTGTGGTTAGGGCACGCAGCGCTTCTTTGGGGTCTAGACCGTATTCAATAGCCTTAGCGAGATGTTCACTAAAAGATTTTGGGTTTTTTAATTCGTGCGTGCTTAAAGAAAATTTAATTTTTTTGTCGGCGAATTTTTTGGGGTTCATCGGGGCTTGATTCCATCGTCTTAAATCCTCCAAAGACAACTGAGCACTGTAATACGGGTCAGATACATCATAAGCTTCAGGGAAATTTATCGGGAGGACAAATTGCGCTTTGGTTTGAGCGAGCTCCTCCAAATACTCGTAGCCATCTGAGGCCCCAACAAGGATATAGGGCTGGTTAAATTGAGCTCCAATACTGTGCGCTCTCAAGGCATTAGCATTATCGCCGGCCTCAAAAAATGCTGGTTTTTTCATGTTGGCCAAAAGGGCCTCCAAAGACTGATCAGTTTGCTCAGCATTGTTTTTATACCAATTCGCATCGTGATACACTTGACGCAGTAAGGCCATAGCCCCCATCAAAGATCCGGGGTAGGATTGACTGCTCTGATTGCTTTTTTCAAAAGAAAAACATTGGCTGGCCTTGGTTTCGATCAAGCGATCCGCATCACTGGATTCATCCGAGAGTGCAACGACAAACCCACTGCCGCGGGCTATGCCGTCTTTGAGTAGGCTATGGACTACAGCAAAACCCTGCTCGCGCATGCTTTGTGCTGTTCTTTGATCGTATTTAAAGTGGTCCATCGCGTTTTGTTCCGCACGAATGTGATCATTCCAATAGAAACCTTCTCTTGTGGGTTCATACTGAGGAGAGCGTCTACCACCGCCTTGAGATTTTGGCGTTTCGACGCCAAAGTTGGTGTAGGCATCCACAAACGATGGATAAATGTGTTTTCCATTAAGGTCTTGAACAAGGGCGTGCTCTGGAATAGCTATTTTATCGCCCACGGCTACGATTTTACCCGATCTAATAAGCAGGGTTCCTGAATCAATTTCTCGGTCTGCATCCAAGTGAATTACGGCGTTAGTAAAAGCGATCAGCCCGTCGTAATTTTCTTTTAATTGATCATTTTTTGGAAAGTAGTCTTGAGCGATTAAAGGACTCAAAAGGCCAAATGCCAGTAAGGAAAACAAATACTTTTTCATGCACTCTAAATTTTAAGGACAATAAATATAGCAAAGTAAGTCCTTAAAATATGGCTTGAATTGGAATTCTTTTACAAGGGATGCCGCTGATCGTATTGCACTAAAAGCGCCACCATATAACTGTAGCTGCGAATCCCTCTAGATTGATTGTTAGCCTTGAGGAATTGATCCCAAAACACCTTAGAGATGGACTCCAATGGGTTTTTGTAGGATTCCCAAAAAGCGCGCATCTCACGGTAGCTCTCCAGTATACCGTAATTAATAGTGGGCAAAATTCGCTCATAGGCCTCGCGATCGCTGCGCGCGACTTCATTCAAGCAATAGCGCAAGGCAAAAATAGAACCCGAATAACGGATATAAGTGTTTTCGTGATTAATGGTGGCCAGTGTAGCGATAAAATTTGCTTCGTTTTCTGCAGCAAACCCCATTTGATGAGCCTGTTCATGAGCACTGACCACAGGAAATTTATAATTTTTAATGCGCTCATTCACCTGGGCTTCTCCAGTGATGGGATTGTAGTAGCCACTGTATCCCATATAGGTCAGTCCCAAAGACCAAAGCGAGGGTTTGATGCTGGTGCCCTGATAGTCAAATTGAGGATATTTTTGCCCTAGTTTTTTATAACCCGCACGGGAGTAATTAAAAATCTCTTCTTGAGTATAGGGCAGATCAATTTTTACACTATCGGCATAGCCCAGTGATCGGTGCAGTGCGTTGCTTTTTTCAACCAGGCGCTCAGTCAATATGATGAGCTGCTCGGTGGTGTAATCAGGCGAAAGGTCTAAAGATTTATAGAGTGGTGGCCGCAAATAATTCAGGCCCCATATTAAATTAAAAATCAGGTAAATCAGCCCTAGGCTAGCACACAGATCAAGAAAAAAGCCTTTGGCATCATTGACTAACCTTCCCACATTTAGCCAAAGCCAGCGCAAAATCATGATCCCCATTAGGGTGTATAACACATCCCCAATAGAAAAAGGAATCCAGCCAAATAAAATCCGTTGAAGGGTGCTCAGGTAAGGATAAATACCCAAACTGTAATATTGCTCAATATAGGGGCCAAATGGTCGAAGCAATTGTAGCCCGAAATATTGTATTGGCAGTAAAAGGGCCAGAAAAAGGCGTCGGTTTTTACCCATATCCAAACATACAAATAAATCCCAAAGTATTGTTTTAGATGACAAATCAAAGGGCTAAATTTGTGTAAAATCACATTATGAGCACAGCAATATCCCTATTGGCACCCGAGGCTATTTGGGCCAATTTCGAAAAACTAAATGCCGTTCCCCGGGCTTCTAAAAAAGAAGAGGCGGTGATAGAATTTATCAAAGATTTTGGTTTGGGCTTAGGCTTAGCAACAGAGGTTGATTCCATAGGAAATGTCTTGATACGCAAGCCTGCCACTACCGGAATGGAAAAGCGTAAAACAGTAGTTATGCAGGCTCATTTGGATATGGTCCATCAAAAAAATGCCGATGTCGATTTCGATTTTGAGACTCAAGGCATCAATATGTGGGTCGATGGAGACTGGGTGCGCGCTAAAGGAACCACCCTAGGAGCAGATAATGGTCTAGGGGTAGCGGCGATTATGGGTATTTTGGCCTCAACAGATATAGCCCATCCCCAAATTGAGGCCCTTTTTACCATTGACGAAGAAACGGGTATGACAGGGGCTTTGAAGTTACAGCCAAACTGGCTTACTGGTGATATACTCCTGAATCTTGATACGGAAGAAGACAATGAACTAGGTGTGGGTTGTGCAGGAGGAATTGATGTGACCTTTAAGGCTTGCTATACCCCGGTTTCCAGCAAAGGGAGAACGGCTTATCAAATTTCGGTGCGCGGTCTGCAGGGCGGCCATAGTGGTATGGATATCCATAAGGGCTTGGGTAACGCTAACAAAATCATGAATCGCTTGCTTTGGGCGGTGGCTGATCTGGTAGAGCTATCTCAGCTCAACGGGGGTAGTCTGCGCAACGCCATCCCTAGAGAGAGTTTTGGGATAGTGGTAATTAACCCAGATCAAGAAGATATTTTTACAGAATCTTTGGCCAAAATGCGTCAGGAGATTTTAACCGAATTTGCCGGGCTTGAGCCGGACTTATCTATCCAATACACGGCCATTGATGCGCCAGAGGAAGTTATGCCTTCTGAGGATTTTAAACGTTTGATTTACGGAGTTCAAGCCACACACAACGGTGTTTACCGAATGAGTCCCGATATTGAAGGGCTCGTAGAGGCTTCGAATAATTTGGCCAAAGTCACCGTAGGTGATGGATTAGTCCAATGGGAGTGTTTGACGCGTTCTTCAGTGGAGAGTACAAAGTGGGATTTGGTCCGCCAACTTCAAGCTGTAGGCCATGGTGCAGAAGCAGCTGTAGAGTATTCGGGAGATTATCCAGGATGGGCGCCAAATATGAATAGCCCTATCCTCGGAGTGATGAGTGAACTCTATCGCGAAACCTTTGGTCATGAGCCTCATGTAGCCGCATGTCACGCCGGATTAGAGTGTGGCATTATCGGCAAGCATTATCCAGAGCTGGATATGATTTCTTTTGGCCCGAATATTCGCGGGGCACATTCCCCAGATGAGCGGGCGAGTATTTCTTCCACTCAGAAATTTTGGGATTATCTGTGTAAAACTTTGTCACAGATTCCTGAGCGGTAAATAGACAACAAAAAAAGTCGCTGCATCGCAGCGACTTTTTTTATCATTTGTAATTTGGAATGGACAATTTGATCTGATCCATGAACTCAATCCACTTTGATACGGCCTAATCCAAATTGATTTAGTTCAACTTATTGGACTGGTCCGACCAATTCAATTTCAAAAATCACATCACTATTAGGGGGGATTACATTGCCTGCGCCCTGAGGACCCCATGCTAAATGCGATGGAATAAACACCGTTAATTTGTCGCCATAACTCATTTCAAACATGGCCTCTTTAAATCCTGGAATTAAGCCAGCATCCTTACTGTATGCAGAAGGAAGAGGAACATATTGATTGTTTGCGGCACGTTGAGCGTTAACACTCTCGAATTGCTCGGCAACTGCTTGTATGCTTGTGTCTAGTAGATTTCCATCACTAAAATACCCAGCATAATCCAGCAAAACCTTAGTGCCTTCAGCAGGCTTCATGCCTTTGCCTTTATGGTTCCAGTATATTTCAATTCCTGATGGATAGGCCTCAGCTTCAAGGGCAAGGGCGTCGAACTCTGCTTTCTTTTGGGCCGCAATAACAGCGATGCGGGCCTGTTTTTCTGCTTTGGCTTGTTCAATGCGTTCGAGTTCTACCTCAAAAGATGGTTCTTCAACACCATTATTAATAATGCTTACAGAATTGATATAGACTGGGTCCACTGGTTTGTCGCCAGGTTTGCTGGTTGCAACAGCACCAATAGAGTCCACCACGTCTTGTCCGATGACAATTTCTCCAAACACAGTGTGTTTTCCATTGAGCCAAGGGGTTTCTTTTAAGGTGATGAAAAACTGACTTCCATTGGTGGCAGGACCTGAGTTTGCCATGGACAATATTCCTTTGCTGCTGTGGCTCAGACTGTCCACAATTTCATCTGGGAAAGCATAACCTGGATTTCCGGTGCCATCTCCTTTTGGATCGCCACCCTGTATCATAAAGTCCTTGATCACTCTG
The DNA here is from genome assembly GCA_023258055.1 of Flavobacteriaceae bacterium. Lineage (GTDB taxonomy): Bacteria > Bacteroidota > Bacteroidia > Flavobacteriales > Flavobacteriaceae > BACL21. The sequence continues at coordinate 4,810 of JALRAI010000046.1, forward strand.
TGGAAGGTGAGCCCATCAAAATAAGCTTTGCCCTGATAAATAGAATCCACTCTTGGATGTGTTCCTCTGGATAATTCTACAAAGTTCGCGACCGTGAGCGGTGTGGCCTGGTGATAAAATTTGGCCACAAAAGTACCTTTATTGGTCACAAATTCTGCGTAGAGACCCGGTTCGAGATCGGGATATTTTGTTTTACAGCTGGTAAGTGTCAACAACAATACACTGGCGTAAAGCACTAAATTTTTCATAATTAATTGATTATTTGAATTTGGGTTAATTCCATCGCGAAGATAACACAACTATTATATAAAGTATGGTTAATGCGTCAGAGAATCGCTTATCGACTCAATTTTAATCACAAATTAATTTTGCCGGTTCAGCTCGACCAATACTGGAGTGTTGGGCTCAATCATTCCAGGCACTCCGCGGTATCCATAAGCCATAACTGACGGTAGAAGTAAGCGCATCGATTCTTTGTTTCTCGTCAATTTTATACCCTCCCGAATGCCATTAATTAATTCTTGGTGGCTTTGGTCGACCTGATATTCAATCCAACCGTTCTGATCCACAGGAATTAATTCATTGAGTGCTAAATCATAGACAGTAAATGAAAAGATCACTGTGTCTCCTTTTCGGGGCGTTGGTAATTCAGGGGCTGCACTAGGCTCTATTGCATACCAAAACCCAGATTCCGAAACGCGATAATGACCAAGGCTGTCTTTTGTTTGGATAAAGGCTTTTATTTCGCGCTCTTCCTGGGCGTAAAGAGCCCTATTGCGCTGGGCTGAATCCTCCATATAGCTTCCCGAGCGTTTCTGCAGCGGCTTCCTGGCCTCAGGTTGAGCGCAGGAGAGAAAACTTACAGAAATCATCATCGTTAAGATCAGGTTACTTGGCTTCATGAAGTTGATGTTTATATGCTGGCAAATGTTTTAAAAGATGTTCGATGGCCTGGGAAAGCTCACCGGCATAACGTCCGCCAGCGGCATTTATGTGCCCGCCGCCACTGAAATGTTGGCGTGCAAAGTCGTTCACGGAAAAATCTCCAATACTGCGCAGAGAAATTTTAATGATTTGTTCACTTTTATTTTCGATAAAAATAAGGGCAAATTTTATGCCTTCTAATTGCAATGCATAATTCACAAATCCCTCTGTATCGCCCTTTTTAAAATCGCATTGATCCAAATCACTTTGGCTTAAAAAGGTGTAGGCGGTTTGCCATTCTTGTTTGATGACCATATTTTCCAAAGCCCGCCCCAAGAGTTTCATGCGTCCAGGACTTTGATTGTCGTATACCGCTTGGTGGATCTTGCTGTGTGGCGTTCCTGCCTCGATAAGGGCGGCCACAACACGGTGTGTTTTGGCTGTGGTGGCTGGAAATTTAAATGAGCCGGTATCGGTCATAATTCCTGTGTACAAATTCGTGGCAATGGCTTGAGTTAGCCCCGCCCATCCAGACCAGGCCTCAATGAGGTGGGCCACCATTTCGCTGGTGCTGCTCATGCTGGGATCGCTCCAGGTCAGGATAGCGTAATTTGATGGCTGTTGATGATGATCAATCATCACAAAAGGTTTTTCTGATTCAGATAACAACAATTCCATGTTGCCCACGCGCGACAAATCGTTAAAGTCTAGGGTACAGATCAGGTCCGCCTGCGCTATGATTTCTTTAACCTGGGTGGTGTGTTGCTCAAAATTTACGATTTTATCACTGCCCGGCATCCACTTGAGAAAATCAGGAAAATCGTTAGGCATGACCACGGTAGGATTGTGGCCGCGGTCCAAGAGGAACCAGTAAAGGCCAAGGGTTGCCCCAACAGCGTCACCATCGGGATTTTTGTGACCGATGATGGCTATGTTTTTTTGACCTTTAAAAAGGTCTTGAAATTGGGATAAAATAGCGGCATTCATGTTTTGCGAAGATACAATTTCTCAATGGGTTTACATTTGATATTTGATAATTAAAACACTACTTTTGCGGCCAAATTAAAACGTACCATGAGAACAGACCGCACATTTACTATGCTTAAGCCAGACAGTGTTGAAAAAGGATACATCGGGGCTATTTTAGAAAAAATTACCGGCGCAGGTTTTAAAATCGTAGCCATGAAACTAACGCAAATGACCCAGTCAGACGCTGAAACTTTTTACGCCATTCACAAAGAACGTCCGTTCTTTGGTGAGTTAGTGGAGTATATGACTCGTGGGCCTATCGTCGCTGCGGTTTTAGAAAAAGAAAATGCGGTTCAGGATTTTCGTACCCTAATCGGAGCAACGAATCCAGCAGACGCTGCAGAGGGAACCATCCGTAAACTTTATGCTGCCTCAATGGGAGAAAATGCCGTTCATGGTAGTGATAGTGATGAAAATGCGGAGATCGAAAGTCAATTTCACTTCGCTGGAAGAGAAATCTTCTAGTCATAGTCTGATATTTTTGTGATAGACTAAAGCTGACTCCCTATTCGAGCGGCTAGTTATTAACACAAAACAAATAAAAAAATCGGCGCCCTGGGCGCCGATTTTTTTTATTTAAAAACAATGGATTCAATGAGGTCTTGTCCGAGTTCTTTGTTGATCAAAGCAATAATTTTTTCCCGGCCGTAGTGCAGTTCTTCCCGCAGCACGGAAGAGCTCAAATACACGTGTAAGGTGGGTGGGGTAAATCTCAGACTTTTAGTGTATTTCGAAATGGGTGGTCCCATCACCTGATGCCACATAGATTCAACCGCCACTTTACTCAGGCCTTTGTCAAGTTTTGAATCACTCAAAAACTCTTGAAGGACCGAGGAAATCGGTTGAGATTCTGTGTTGCGTTTTGGCATAAGTGTTACAAGTTAAAAATTTTATAACTCTGATGTACAGATTTCACAACGGATTCGGTGCGCTGACTATGGGTGTCGCTAATAAATATTTGACCAAAAGACTCGTGGTCGACTAAACCGATAATTTGGGCTACTCGGGTCTCGTCCAGTTTGTCAAAAATATCATCGAGTAACAAAATAGGGGCAGAATCACTCAGGTTTTTTAAAAAGTCAAATTGAGCCAGTTTTAAGGCGATGAGAAATGATTTTTGCTGTCCTTGTGAACCGAATTTTTTAATCGGATGTTGCCCAATATCAAAGTTTAAGTCATCTTTATGTATGCCGTAGTTGGTGTATTGTGTGGCCCGATCTCTTCCTAAATTTTCTCGGAGCAAATCTTTGAGCTGGGTTTGATGCAGCTGACTTTGATAGGTTAGGTTAACCGATTCTTTACCTTGACTTATGAAGTGATAACGCTCAGTAAAAATGGGTAAAAATGTCTCGATAAAGGCCTTTCTTTTTTCGTAGATCGCATGGCCTAAACTTTGGAGCTGGTCGTCGTATATAGAAAGGGTATCCCCATCAAAAGTATGATTGAGATGAAAGTATTTGAGCAGGGCATTGCGCTGGCCTAAGGTCTTTTGGTAGTCCAATAAATTCCGGAGGTATTGTGGGTCTCCTTGAGCAATTACCCCGTCGATAAATTTCCTACGCGTCTCGCTGCCTTCGATAATCAGATCCCGGTCACTGGGAGAGATAATCACCAGAGGTATAAATCCAATATGATCGCTTATTTTGTCATAGGGTTTGCCGTTGCGTTTTATGGTTTTCTTTTGACCCTTTTTCACCCCGAGCACCACATGTTCTTGTTGTCCTTGTTTGTGATAAGTCCCGTCGATGACCAGAAAATCTTCCCCGTGTTTGATGTTTTGCAGTGCTATTGGATTAAAATAACTCTTGCCAAAGGACAATTGATAAACTGCATCCAGGACATTAGTCTTGCCCACACCATTTGGACCGACAAAGCAATTGATTTTGGCGTCGAATTCAAATGAACGGGCTTCAAAGTTTTTATAATTGACTAAAGCGAGAGAGGATAAAAACACAAAAAATGATTTGGTCTGGGTTACAAGGAACTAATCGCTCCGTCAAAGGGGCGCTAAAACACCGCAAATTATTGATTTTTCACTTTAAAATTATAATAAAAATCATATTTTTGCCCCTCAAATTAAGCAACTATGGCGACTTATAAAAAACGTGGATACAAGCCCAAAACAAAGGTTGAGAAAGAGGTAGAACTCGAAGAAGGAAGTACTACAGCAGAGGTATTTAGTAGTTTAGATCAAGGGGCTTCGCGCACCGAGGCTTGGGTAGAAAAGAATCAAAAGTCAATTTTTACAGTGGTGGCTGTTATTGCTATCGGTGTATTGGGTTACATCGCTTATCAGAAATTTGTGTTTGAACCAAAACAGGTTGAAGCAGCCAATGAGGTTTATCAAGCCAGTTCATATTTTGAACAAGCCCTCACGGCAGACGTGCAAAAAGACTCTCTTTACTTAATGGCCCTTAACGGAAATGCCGGGCGATACGGACTCTTGGATATCGCAGACAAATTTGATGGCACCCCAGCGGGTGATTTAGCCCGTTACCAGGCAGGAGTCGCTTATTTTAACCTCAGTCAATACGACAAGGCCATTGAATTTCTCGATGGATTCAGCACTGGAGATGCTATGATGACTCCCGTGGCTAAAGGTCTTATTGGTGATGCATTTGCTCAGTTAGAACAATTCGATGAAGCCCTTAACTATTATCAACAAGCGGCTGACTTGAGCAATAATGACTTGACTACCCCGCGTTATTTATTAAAGGCCGGAACTACCGCTTTGCGTTTAGGACAAAATGCGGTGGCGCTCAAAGCTTTCACCCGAATAATGGATGAGTTTGAGGATGCCTCTGAAGCTACTCAAGCAAAAGCCTATAAAGCTCAAGCTGAGGCAGCACAATAAATCATGGCCACGGCGCAGAAAAACTTATCTGAATTTGATTCGAGCAATCTGCCCGATGCCTCAGGCTTAAAAATAGGCTTGGTTGTAGCACAGTGGAACCCTGAGATTACTCATGGTCTTGCCCAAGGGGCTATTGAAACTTTGGAGCATTGCGGGGTCGCCCCACAAAATATTCTTCAGTGGGAAGTGCCAGGCAGCTTTGAGCTCATTTATGGCTGTCAAAAAATGATGAGCAATCGTCAAGACCTCGATGCCATTATTGCTATTGGGTCCGTTGTTGAGGGCGAAACCAAGCATTTTGATTTTGTGTGTTCAGGAGTTACCCAAGGCATCAAAGATTTGAATCTACTCGGGATTATGCCTGTAATCTTTTGTGTTTTGACCGATCACAATATGGAGCAAGCCCTTGCCCGCAGTGGAGGTAAACACGGAAACAAAGGGGTAGAGGCTGCCGTCGCCGCAATCCAGATGGCGGCTCTGGGTGCTCAATAAGCCGCCCGAATCACGTCTTTTACGGGGCTAAAAAAACCCTTTTGAAGGGACCTCGTAACTCTGTTTAAATCCGTATTTTTGAGGATAGGATTATGATCAAATTCACTTTAATAAAGCGGCTAAAAACGAATAATCGGTTTAATTATACCCCACGATATTACCGTGGAAAACCTCAGGTGGACTCGAGCCACAGTGGAACTAAAATCGACCATTACGTCGACACCCTAAACCAAAACGATTATTCTGGCCACTGGCATGCGGCCCGAAATAAATACCGCAACCGAGAAAATTCATCTTGGAATGCGACCATCTGGATATTGATCGCCTTTTTCACCTTGGTGTTTTTATGGGTTATTGATTTTGATTTATCGATTTTTTTAGGGTGAATCTTCCAAAGGACATAAAACTTTTGCCTGAGCACGTAGCCAACCAAATTGCTGCGGGAGAGGTTGTACAGCGTCCTGCCTCTGTGGTCAAAGAGCTTTTAGAAAATGCCATTGATGCGGGGGCGACCCAAATTACCTTAGTGCTTAAAGGCGCCGGTAAAATAATGATTCAAGTCATCGATAATGGTTCAGGGATGACCCCAGAAAATGTTTCTTTGTGTTTTGCCCGTCATGCAACCTCAAAAATATCTTCCGCCGAAGACTTATTTGCCTTGACCACCAAGGGTTTCAGGGGTGAAGCTATGGCCTCCATTGCAGCCATTGCTCATGTCAGTTTAAAAACAAAAACCCAGCAGGCCCCTCAGGGTATTGAATGCGTTATCGAGGGCAGTGAGGTCGTTGCTCAGAGTCCATGTGTGATGCCTGCGGGAACCGTGGTCACCGTAAAGAATTTATTTTATAACATACCAGCTCGGCGAAACTTTTTAAAAGGAGATCACGTAGAACTAAAGCATTGCATAGAGGAGTTTCAGCGTGTGGCTTTAGCCCACAGTCAAATCGGATTCAAAATGGTTCATGGGGACCAGGATTTATTTCACTATGCCTCGGCCAATATGCGTCAGCGGATCGCCGCTGTGCTGGGCGGTAAATCAAACCAGCGTTTGGTCCCGGTGGAAGAAAATACAGAAATTGTGTCTGTATCGGGCTTTGTGCTCAAACCTGAATTTGCCAAAAAGTCTAGAGGGGATCAGTACTTTTTTGTCAACAATCGATTTATCAAAAGTCCCTATCTAAATCACGCAGTAAATGCGGCTTTTGAGGGAATGATTAAATCCGATTTGCATCCTGGTTACGTGCTTTTTTTGACAGTAGATCCAGCAGCAATCGACATCAATATACATCCCACAAAAACTGAGGTAAAATTTGAGGAAGAACAATCGATTTATGCTGTACTGAGAGCCTGTGTGAAGCACAGTTTGGGCCAATTCAATATCATGCCATTGCTGGATTTCGAACGAGATGCGTCCATGGATACGACTTATTCTTCTCAAGGTCAACTGCCCAAAACACCGCAAATAGAGGTGGATCCTGATTTTAATCCATTTGCAGGAGCTTCTAAATATCGTCCAAAAGAGGAAAAGGGCTCATGGTCATCCCTTTATGTGGGACTTAAGGCTGAAGAACCCTGGCACAGTCTCGAGGTAGAGAGTCAAGAAGTCACTGGAGCACTTTTTGAGGACGAAACACAAGAATCTGATCAAATTACTGTGCAGATTCAAAATAAATTCATTGTCACCACGATAAAGCGTGGCCTAATTGTGGTCCATCAGAATTTAGCGCATCAACGCATAATTTATGAAAGGCTCTTGCGCACCTCAACGCTTGAGCAAGCGAGCGCACAGAAAAAACTCTTTTCCATTGACATAGAATTGAGCACCATTCAAAGCATGTATGCCACAGAAATACAAGATACACTCAAGAGTTTGGGCTTTGATTTCGAAATAAAAGAAAATATTATGGCCTTGTCCGCCGTTCCCACCGGCTTGTCTGAATCCCAAGCCAAAGGGGTTATTCTGGAGCTCATCGATGAGAGCCTAAACAATCGACCAGATGATGGCTTTGGTTTGATGGATACAATAGTGCGATCACTCGCGGCTAAAATGGCCATTAAGTCGGGGCATAAACTCAATCTCACTGAGCAAAGAGATTTGATTAACGAACTGTTTGCGTGTAAAGAGCCGGATCGTTCGCCTGGCCAAAGACGTACATTTATTACTTTAGATGCTCAGGATTTAGAACAAAAATTCATTTAATGCGACAAGTTTCAGAAACAATAAAGGTATTGGTTATCAGTAATGTGCTGTTCTTTTTAGGGACGCTTGTCTCTGGTGATGCGATTTATCAAATCTTCTCATTGTACTATTTTGATAATCCTCAATTCGCATTTTGGCAACCCTTAACCCATATGTTCATGCATGGAGGTTGGATGCATTTATTGTTCAATATGTACGCGCTCTGGGCCTTTGGAGGGCCTTTGGAGGCGCAATGGGGTCGTGATAAATTTCTGTTTTTCTATTTTTCTGCTGGGCTCGGTGCTGCTTTGATCCATTCGCTGGTGAATTGGTATTACGTCTCACAAGGGATAGAAACTTTGATGTCTATGGGTATGAGTGCTCAAGAAGTTGCTGAGCTTTTAAATAATACTTTATCTCCTGGTTCTTATCGCGTCATTCCTGAAATGGGGGCGGGTATGGATCAGCAACTGTTCACGGCCTATAATACTCCGGCAGTAGGTGCCTCTGGAGCGATTTACGGTATACTTGTAGCCTTTGGCATGCTCTATCCACACGTAGAATTGATGTTGATATTTGTCCCCTTTCCCATTAAGGCCAAATACTTTATCCCCATATTATTGGCACTTGATTTATTCTCTGGGCTTACAGGATCGTCTTTGTTTGGTCAAAACATTGCCAATTGGGCCCACCTGGGTGGGGCACTCTTTGGGTTCATTATGGCTTATTATTGGCGAAAAAATAGTTTTAATCATAAACGCTGGTATTGATCATGGGACCAAAAGAGACTTTGTGGGATCAATTTAAGCGCCAGGACGTGATGACCAAAATCATCATTCTCAATGGGGGGGTGTTTTTGGTTTTTAGTATTGGGGCTGCACTCATGGGCTGGTCCCGCAGTAGTGTTTATTCTTGGTTTGCCTTGCCTGATGATCCGATTCGTTTTCTGGGTCAGCCTTGGTCACTCTTAACTTATAGTTTCCTGCATTCAGGTTTTTTTCATTTACTATTTAATATGCTTTGGCTGTCCTTTTTTGGACGATTTGTGCTCAATCTTTTTCCAACGCGTCGCTTTTTGAGTATTTTCCTTCTAGGGGGTATAGTGGCCGGTTTAGTATACCTTATTTCATATAATGTATTTCCCGCCTTTCTGGGTGGGCCTAGCGGCCATCTTGTGGGGGCCTCAGGGGCCGTTATGGCTGTCATGGCCTTTGCAGCGGTCTACAGTCCTTATTCCAGTGTACGTATCTTTTTCTTTACCTTAAAGTTGTGGCAGCTGGCCGCAATTATGGTCCTGTGGGATTTAATTCGATTACCAGAAATGAATAACGCGGGTGGTTTACTGGCGCATTT
>JALRAI010000047.1 GCA_023258055.1 Flavobacteriaceae bacterium
GTCAAGACCATAAGGTCTGCCCAAGAAATACTGTTGCCGTATTTTTGTTTGATGGGCCAAAGCAATCTGCGGGCCTTGTCGAGATTTCCGTTATCCGGCCAGCTGTTTAGGGGCGCAAAACGCAAGGTTCCTGCCGAGGCTCCACCGCGGCCATCTCCGACACGATAAGTTCCTGCACTGTGCCAGGCCATACGGATGAAAAACGGTCCATAGTGGCCATAATCTGCAGGCCACCAGTCCTGTGAATCCGTCATTAAATCGAATAAATCTTTTTTTACCGCCTCCAAGTCGAGCTTGCTGAAGGCTTCCTTATAATCAAACGATGCATCCATGGGGCTGGTTTGTGGCCCGTTTTGATGCAACATTTTTAAGTTGAGTTGATTTGGCCACCAATCTGAATTAGAAAGGGCGCCGGCCGCTGTATGGCGGTGAGATGGATTCGAAAAAGGGCATTTTCCGCCGCTCGATCCATTTGAATGATGTGATTCCATGTTTAATTTATTTAAAATCGAAGTTAATAAAGAATTGGTGAGACATTGAGCTACATTAATATGAAACATCAATCCCTTGATAGGCATTGACTATAACAAAAAATATTGTTGAAATATATGAGGTCTTTAGTTGGAGTAATAAATAAAGTACTATGCAAACTCAAGCTCAAATATTGAAAAAATGTGTTTTAAACCAGTTTTATGTTAAAAAAATTAGAAATTAATAAAAATTTAACTATTTTGCTATCAACAACTTAAACCAAATACATATGAAAATCTTAGACACTATTCTTGGGTTGCCTGAAAAAGCTGAGGGCGCCATGAGAGCGAGTATGTTTTCAGACATGCTTTCCAACTTTAATTCCAATGACGGGGTTAGAAGTCACATTTCTTGCATTTATAACTACGCCTCCTTTATTTTTCTTGTACTGTTTTTATACGGAACTGTTGAATCGGCAATGGATTATATCGGAAATGCCGAAGGGGGCATGGCAAAGGTCGGCAGCATCTTATCGATGTTAGTCTTTATTTATGCAGGATTTTTACTTGCCAGAGTGATTCGTAGTGCTGGTAAATCTTTTGAAGGAGGGCATGATGGGGTATTAAGTCTAGTATTTAAAGACTTTGTCATGATTAACATAAGAATGGTTGGGGAATTTATGGCGGTAATGGCCTTTTTTGGCGCAATTACTATGACCCTTGCCTGGCTTCTTAATACAGGAGTATATACCAGTGGAGGTTCAAACTTCTTAAGCGCTGTGATGCCGGTATTTGAGTTCCCAATGATGATTTTAGCGCAACTATTAGACGGCACACCACTTGAGGTCATAGGCGGAGCATTTAACTCATTGAATGACTTAGATATGGGAGGCTCAATGTCTCAAATGGGGGACAATTATTCTATGATGTCACTTACTGCTGTTGTAATGTCTTACATAGGCGTGATTGTATTATTGATTCAAATGTATGCTTCTCTTGCTGTATATGGTTATTTATATGGCTTAGTTGAAACCTTGATTAAATGGATTTCAGCACCATCCTTGCCAATAAAAATGAAATAACTTGAGGTCTACATTTGTAGAAAAGGAGCGGCAAAGCCGCTCCTTTTTTTATCCCATTATGATGGGGTCTAAAATTTCACTAAATTTAAATTCCGCAATTTCATTTTATGACAACCAACAACCCACTGCAGGTCTTTGACACTGCTTTGGACGCCTCGCGTCAAGTGGCTCGGGACATTGCCACTGCCATCAAACAAAAAAATGAGTCCGGCCAATACTGTGTTTTAGGACTAGCCACAGGGTCCACCCCAAAAAGTGTTTACGCAGAGCTTGTGCGCATGCATCAAAAGGAGGGTCTGAGTTTTAAAAAGGTCATCACCTTTAATTTGGACGAATATTATCCTATGGATCCAAAAGCGATTCAAAGCTATCATCGATTTATGCACGAGCACTTGTTTGATCATGTGGATATTCCTTCGGATCAAACCCATGTACCCGATGGACAGCTCAAAGAAGAAGACATTGGCGCCTACTGCGCTCAATACGAGCAGGCTATTGCCGAAGCAGGAGGGCTGGACATTCAAGTTTTAGGGATTGGTCGCACGGGCCACATCGGGTTTAACGAACCCGGATCAGGCCGTAAGTCCAAAACCCGTCTCATTAGTTTGGACCGCATCACCAAATTAGACGCTGCCAGTGATTTTAACGGCGCTGAAAACGTACCGAATCGTGCCATTACAATGGGGGTGGGCACTATACTCAAAGCCAAAAAGGTGATTTTAATGGCTTGGGGAGAAGGCAAAAGTGAAATTATTAAAAAAGCTTTGGAAGGCCCGGTTACCGATCAAATTCCAGCCACCTTTTTACAGCAGCACCCAGACACCTCTGTTTTTTTAGACAGGGCTGCAGCATCAGATTTGGTAGCTTATGCAACTCCTTGGCTAACCAGGACGGTAGACTGGGAATTAGACATGGTCAAAAAGGCTGTGATATGGCTTTGTTATAAGACCCAAAAACCGATATTGAAACTCACAGAAAATGATTACGCCGAAAATGGTCTGGAGTCTTTATTGTCCGCCCATAATGGGGCTTACGCCATTAATCTGGACATTTTTAATAAAATCCAAAGAACCATTACGGGTTGGCCTGGAGGAAAACCTGGGGTCGATGATGAGTACCGCCCTGAGCGGTCCACCCCTATGCCAAAAAGGTCGCTTATTTTCAGCCCACATCCCGACGATGATGTGATTTCTATGGGCGGAACCTTTAAACGCCTAGTTGATCAAGGTCACCAGGTGCATGTTGCTTACCAAACCTCCGGAAATATTGCGGTGTTTGACGATTATGTAGTGCAGCTCATAGATTTATTTGACGAGATCAATCATATGGAGGGGACCATGGATAAGGATTTGTCCAAAATGGTGAATTTGGCTCTGGACAAAAGCAATTTGGATGAAATGGACGGGGAGCTCTTGCGCAATCTCAAGGGTTTGATCCGTAAATGCGAAGCCAAAGCCGCTTGCCGATTTGTTGGGGTTCCCGCCGAGCGCATTCATTTCATGAACCTGCCTTTTTACGAAACAGGTACTATCAAAAAAAATCCATTGGGCGATGAGGATGTGGCCAAAACAGTGGCGCTTTTAAATGAAATAAAGCCTCATCAGATTTTTGCCGCGGGGGATTTATCGGACCCACATGGCACCCACAGAGTTTGCCTTGAGGCGATCACTCAAGCCCTAAAGCAATGTGCGGATCAGCCCTGGTTTAAGTCGTGTTATGTTTGGCTGTATCGCGGGGCATGGCAAGAATGGCCGATTGAGGCTATCGACATGGCGGTCCCTTTGAGCCCATCGGAGGTCTTTAGTAAGCGCAAAGCCATCTTTAAGCATCAATCCCAAAAAGATGCTCCAGTATTTCCTGGGCCTGACAACCGTGAATTTTGGCAAAGAGCTGAGGAGCGCAATGCCCATACGGCCGAATTATACGATCGTTTGGGGCTGCCCGAATACCAGGCTATTGAGGCTTTTCAACGCCTGAAAATTTAGTATAAATCTAAATGTTAAACCAGTAATTGAGTTTCAGGTTGATCGATCGATAGCGCTTGTAAAAATTGACGGTGTCATAGCCATCGTTGTAGACTAAAAACAAGTCTGACATTGGGGCGAATCGCCACTGAAGGCGTGAGTTAATCCCAAAATTATCGCTGAAGTTGCTGTATTGAATAAAGTTGGACCAAAATAGATTTTTGGTAAATGTCCACTCAAGTTTTGGTCCGATCAAAAAGAGATTGGCCGAGGGATATGGATCTGGAAGACGAATTTCGTTATAATCAAAGTCGAAACTTAAGTTAAAAGTGGGTTGATCTCGATAATTCAGCCGTCCTTTTAACCCACGAATGGTTCCGTTGAAAAACTCACCCAGCGTTGCTGTTGCTCCCCAAGTAAACAGGCCAGATAATGTTGAATTGTATTCTAACCCCCAAGAATTATAGCGATAATCGCTGCCCATGGGTAAGGCCAATCCATCATCGCTTCTGGTTGGATCAAAATCATCAAATAAATAGACATATCTACTGAAGTAATTAGCTTCCAACCTGGACTGGTTTTTGTAATTAACGATGTATTCAAATTTGATGGTATGGTCCGTTTGCTTGTAGTCTAAATCTTGAGTGAAATAAAACTCATTGTAGCAGCCCAATTGATAGGTGTTAACGGCTCCTGTTTTTGGATAAAAGGTTCGGGTGATTTTATCTGCTTTTTTGACAAATCCTGTCCTGGGGATGAATCCTAAATCGGACTGAAAGGCATCATCTATAAAAAGCGCCATCGAAAAGACGTTCCAAAATCGATCATTATACCGAATTAAGGCTTGACCAGACCACTTATTGGTGTTGTCTCCCTCGCTCATGGAGGTATGGGCAAAGAATTTCCCAGTCCATTTGTTATTAGCAGACGCTAGGGCATAATCAAGCCCAAGGACGCGATTATATTCAGTTTGGTCTTCATCTAGGATTTCATTTCTAGAGGACTGTCTGTTTATGATAAAAAGCCCGACCTGTGACCGCCCAAAAACCCTCTGTTGTAGGGCCAGCATACTGTTGTTGTTGCTGGGAATGCCGTTTGTTGCATCTTCAGCAGTCTGAAGGGAGAGCACTCCAAGTCGCAAGCTACTATTGAGTTTTCCACTGAGTCTAAATCCCCCTATAATATCATTTTGGATGGTATTGCCATCGAGATCCCTAGCGATGCCAATACGTCTGGAAAAGAATGGCGAGGCATCACGAGGGTTACCAAAACTTGAAAAAAGATCACTATTGTCTAGAAAAAACTGTCGCTTTTCTGGCAGCGACACCTCAAATCGAGAAATGTTATTGATCAAATCGTCTACCTCTACATTTGAAAAATCTGGATTAAGAGTGAGATCTAAATTCATTTGCGTTCCTATGGGGATTTTTACGTCAAAACCGGCCTTAATTTGGCTTTTTGCTTCTTCATCGGATTCAAAATTTTGAGCGCGCGAAGTATTTAAATAAGGAATGAAATAATTGGTGCTGTTGTTTTTAGGCAAGGGTTTTTCAAAATGTAATACCCCGAGGTAGCCCAAATTTGACAGGAGTTGATTTTGATCTACTCTAGACCAAGTTGAGCGTTCATTAGTCTGCAAATCAAAACGATAGGCCTGTAAATTCCATTGAGTACAACCATCAGGATACTTTAATGAGTAAAACGGTATGGCCAGTTCCGCGACATAAACATCTCCCTCAATATGCCCTTCTGAAAACCACTTTACATCCCAATTTGGATTGAATGAATTACGGTCAATTCCTCCATCTGAAACCAGTGATTCTCGTTGTGCTCCATAGGGATTGACACCAAACTGATAGGCATTGACTCCATCTTGAAAAGTGTCGAAGAAAAATGATACATTATCTGTAGTGCTGCCCCTGAAATCTCGCCTTAATGAGGTGGAAACAAAGTTATTCCCATTGCTTTTTGCTACTATACCGATGTACAGGAATTGATCATCGTACAGAAATTTGACTTGAGTTGGGTATTGTGCAGGTAAAGTGTCGGTGGGAAAGTTTTGAGTAAAATGATCCAAAGAATCGGCCATTGACCAAATAGCCTCCTTCATATAGCCGTCAATGATTGGGGCTTGGTCCGTGAATTTTGCTAAGGCCTGTTTCTGAGCACAAACTCCATAAACTGATACAATAACCAGGGTCATCAGCAGATAAAGTCTGTAAATCTTGATGGATGTTTGCATGTACAATCTCAGATTATTAGGTAAGTGAAAGTAAAATACTTTTGATTGAAGTCGACGTAAAAATATGTTAAAATATGCGGATCAAGAGGTCGGTGTTGAGTTGGACGAAAATATCCTTACCTTAAAAGAATAATTTAGTAAGCATGAAACGACGAAACTTTATCGAGAAAGCGACATTGAGTAGCCTCGCTTTGGGCGCAATTACAAACCTACATGGAGCGGTCCAGGATCGGGGCATGACAAGTTTGAGCTCTGCTATTAGTGGCGACAAGATCAATCACAGTGTTTGTTATTGGTGTTTTGAGGATATCCCGCTCGAGGATTTTTTAATCATACTTCGTCGTTTGGGTATCGGCGCTATTGATTTAGTAGGGCCAAAGGATTGGCCACTTTTAAAAAAGCACAACATTCATTGCTCTATGTGCAATGGAGCAGAATTGGGTTTGACCAAAGGATGGAACAATCCGAAATATCATCCCGAGTTAATCGATAATTACACGAAAATGATTCCCCTTGTGGCTGAGGCGGGTTATACGAATTTGATTTGCTTTAGTGGAAATCGTGATGGTATGACTGATGAGGAAGGCTTGATGAATTGTGTCACGGGGCTAAAACAAATACTGCCATTGGCCGAAAGCCATGGGGTAGTTCTTCAAATGGAATTGTTCAATCAAATCGATCATCCGGATTATATGTGTGATCATTCAGATTGGGGGGTTGCCTTGTGTAAAGCTCTGGAAAGTGAGAATTTTAAATTGCTTTATGATATCTACCACATGCAGATACAAGAAGGAGACATAATCCGCAGTATTCAAAACAAACATCAGTTTTTCGGGCACTATCATACCGCCGGGGTACCGGGTCGACACGAAATCGACGACACCCAAGAACTCTACTATCCCGCAATCATGCGCGCGATTGCGGCTACGGGCTTTAAAGGCTATGTGGCGCAGGAGTTTGCGCCTGCGAGCGATGACCCCATTGCCTCACTCATTCAGGCCATTGAAATTTGTGACGTCTAATAAAAGACTGTTTTGGTTATTGGGGCTATGCCTCTTAGGTGGGTTTAATAGGGTGCATTATGGGTGTAATATACTGGAATCAACATTGGGCAAATTGTCAAAATCTTTTATATTCTTTTTGAAAGCTTCCCAATTGGAGCGGTTGATTCGAAACCGTGGACCATCAGGCCCTTGTAAAGTGCCTTCTATTAAGCCTATGGACCTTAATTCCATGACTTCTTTTTGAATTCGTTCAACAGGAATAGGTGCTTCCATTTTTGTTGAAAGGCAAGCCGTATGCCAAGCGTCATCTTCCAAGAGGCATTCTAATATTGCGACTTTAACTGGACTAGATAAAGCTTTAGCGGCAGTAGCTAATTTGAGCTGTTCAGGACTAAACATAGTACTAAAAAATAAAAAATACGAAACTAAAAAAAATGCAACACGGTCAGATAGAAGAATATAATTCATTTCTATGAAGCAATAAGAACATCTTATGTTAAAAGGCAATTGTCTTATTATCAATTTATTGCTTATTGTAGTTGGCATATAAATACTTGCTAATTGACCTCTAATTGCTTACGGCATCACTCTGATGGAGGTGTATATTCCCTAATTATTGTAGGATAAATCTCTAACTTATTGATCGGGCAGGAAGTCAAAATAAAACAGCTCATCGAGTGGCGCCTCCAAGACGAAGCTCAGCTTCATGGCTAATTCCAGGCTAGGATTATAGCGATAGCTTTCAATAGAAATAATCGTTTGCCTGCTGACATCGACTTGGTCGGCGAGCTGTTTTTGAGACCATTTTTTTCTTAAGCGGTATTCTTTGACTCTATGTCTAAAAATCATACAACTTTCGACTAAATTGTTGTAACTTTAAAAAACTCAGAGGTAAAAATAAGTAAAAAATGCTTTACAAATGAGTTTTTGGCAAATGTAAAGCGTAATTGACATCTCAAAGGTATAGTTTGCTTTACGTTTAAAATGTCAAGCAAACTATACACTCAATTAAATAACACCAATGAATAGAAGATCCTTTGTGAAATATTCTGGCGCATTCGCAGCCTATAGTGTCTTGCCGGTTTCTTGCAGGAATTTGGAGGCAAAGATCTATGGCCCAATAGGCTTGCAGCTCTACACCGTGCGAGATGCCATGGAGCGCGACGTTTTAGGGACCCTCACAGCGCTCAAGGCCATGGGTTACACCGACTTTGAGTCATACGGATACGATGCGCTTCAAAAAACTTATTATGGCATGAGTCCAGTGGCCTTGAAAGTGCATTTGGAAGATTTAGAGTTAAAAACAAGTAGCGGTCATTATGGATTCGCAGATCATCTTTGGTCTTCAAAAGATGAGCTGTTGGCTTACACTGATTCCTGTATAGAAGGTGCCTCGCGTTTGGGTGATGAATTCATCGTTTGGCCTATCGTTAGAGAGGAAGATCGCACTCCGGATGGTTTTAAAAGATTAGTGGAGCAACTCAGCATCATCGGTGAACGTGCCTCTGCGGCGGGTATGGGCTTTGCATATCATAATTTTGGGTATGAATTTGAGCAGTACGAACAGTTTATGCCCTACAAGTATATCATAGAACAAACAGACCCCGCACATGTGCAACTCGAAGTAGATTTTTATTGGGTGGCCCGCGCAGGGAAGTTTACCCCAAAAGAAATCATTGAATTGGCCCCTGGTCGCTTTCCGCTTTGGCACATTAAAGACATGGATAAAGTCACTCAGGACTACACTGAGCTGGGCAATGGCTCAATCGATTATGTAAATTTGATGCCGGACCCAGAACGAGCCGGCTTAAAGCACCACTATATTGAGCAGGGCGGTAATTTCGCTCAGGATTCCATGAGCAGTGTGGCTGAAAGTGCTGCTTATTTTCAAAAACATTTAAGGCAACTGTTGTAAAATGACCTCAACTGAGTTAGATTGTGTCTTAATTCTATGATTTTTAGCTTTTAAAAGGGATCGGCACCTTAAAATATGCTGAAGTGAATTTCAAAAACCAAAAAGTTTGAAAAAAATTGGACTCTGGTCGAGTACGGCACTTGTTACCGGAAATATGATCGGTTCGGGGATATTTTTGTTGCCGGCCACTTTGGCGGCATTTGGCGGTATTGGCCTCCTAGGGTGGCTCTACTCTGCAATTGGAGCACTTCTTTTTACTTTGGTTTTTCGACAGCTCAGTCAAAGACTTCCTGAAACTATAGGGGGACCTTATGCCTACGTAAAATTAATACTCGGAGATTTTTGGGGGTTTTTAGTCGGATGGGGCTATTGGGTGTCCATTTGGTGCACCAATGCCGCCATTGCCGTAGCATTTGTGGGTTATTTATCGGTATTTGTTCCCGAAATCAAGACGAATACTCCTTTAGCTATAGCCAGTGGTCTTGGCGCCATATGGGCGCTCAGCGCAGTGAATAGTTTTTCTATTCGCACAGTGGCTTGGGTGCAAAAAATCACCACTATCCTAAAACTCCTTCCTATTTTAGCCATAGGGTTTATCGGGATTTTTTATATCGATTGGTCTTTGATCAATTTTGATAATTTATCGGGCCAAAGCGATTTTCAGGCTATTTCGGCGGTGACTACACTCACCCTTTTCGCCTTTTTAGGCCTAGAATCGGCCACTGTAGCCAGTGGTCGCACTAAGGATGCTGCTAAAACTGTCGGTCGTGCGGGCATGATTGCTCTGGGGATTACTGGAGTTACCTACATTTTGTCTTCAGTGGCGATTTTTGGGATACTGCCTCCTGAGGTTTTACAAGATTCTTCGGCTCCTTTTGCCGATGCTGCTTCTGTATTTTGGGGTGAAAAGGCAAAATATATTGTAGCCGGTGGGGCGATTGCCGCTACCCTCGGGGCGCTGAATGGCTGGCTTCTGATTCAAGGTCAAATTCCGATGGCCTCTGCGCGCGATGGACTTTTTCCTAAAATTTTTGCCCGTGTAAATCGACATGGAGCACCCATTATTGGTATCGCCATTTCCAGTGTTTTGGCCTCAACGGTATTGACCTTTAGATTTTCTGAAAAGCTCGCTGAGGTTTTTGGATTTATGATGAATCTCTCTACACTTTCCGTGCTCACACCCTATTTGATGACCATCATCAGTTTGCTGATCATTTTGAGAAAAGATGAAGCGCCCAGTCAAAAGACGCAATGGGTTTGTCTAATGGCTATAGCGATTTGTTTGTGGATTATTTATGGCTGTGGCCTTGAAGTGGTGGGATATGGCAGCTTGTTGGTGCTTGCCGGAATTTTTATTTACTTTACGCTAATCAAGCCCAAAAAATGAGTGGATTTTTTGTTCATCCAGATATCAAAAAGGCCGAGACCCTGCCCGCTGATTTTTATCGCAATCCAGAGGTATTTGAGCGGCAGAAAGAGGCTATTTTTTCTAAAACCTGGCAATGGGTCGGGGATTTAGACACAACTTTACCTTCAGGTGGATCGGTGTTTCCCATTAGTTTTTTAGCCCCGATGGTTCAGGAACCCATGCTTTTGGTCCGTGATCAAGAAGGGACTCCCAGATGTCTGTCAAATGTCTGTACTCATCGCGGCAATATACTGGCGCATCATCCTGGAAAAAGCAAACAGCTCATTTGCGGATACCACGGCCGGCGATTTGGTCTGGACGGACAGTTCAAGAGCATGCCTGAGTTTGAAGCGGCTGAGGATTTTCCGCGTCCTTGTGATCATCTGCACCAGTATCCGCTCAAGTCTTGGCACAGACTGCTTTTCACCAGTATTGACCCCAGCTTCGATCTAAGCGAAACTCTGAGTCAAATGGACCAGCGCGTGGGTTTTTTGCCCCTGGATCAGCTCAAGTTTGATCCTTTGCGCAGTCGCGATTATCTGGTCAATGGCCACTGGGCGCTATATTGCGACAACTATCTAGAGGGCTTTCACATCCCTTTTGTTCATGAAGGGCTGAATGCCGCCATTGACTACGACACTTATGAAACCCATCTTTACCCCCATATGAATCTGCAGATCGGTTTTAGCAAAGGCGATTCGATTTGTTTTGATTTACCAAAGGGGCATCCCGATCACGGTAAGTCAGTTTCGGCCTATTATTATTGGCTGTTTCCAAACATGATGTTTAATTTTTACCCGTGGGGGCTTTCTATTAATGTGGTTCGCCCGCATTCGCCGACTCAATCAAAGGTTTCTTTCTATACCTACGTCTTAGATGAATCCAAATTAGACCAGGGGGCAGGCGCCGATTTAGACAAGGTCGAGCGAGAAGACGAATTTGTGGTCGAGGCCGTACAAAAAGGACTTCAATCTCGTCATTACCACACCGGTCGATTCTCCCCCACTCGAGAACAGGGGGTACATCATTTTCATGGATTGCTGGCGGAGTTTTTATCTAAATAGTTGGGTAACATTGAGTCGGAGGATTGACAACACCGAATCGAGACAAGTCTTATTAAATTGCAAATAACAATTAAATGGTTATCTTTGGTAGGCTTCTTTAAAAGAGGCATTAACCATAAACAACAAACCATGAAAAAATTAATTTTAAGTTTCCTGCTTGTGGTCTTTGCATTGCCCATGAGCGCACAATCTGATTTGTACGTGACACTTTGGTACGGGCAAATCGAAAATGCAGACGTTCAAGACCACATCGAAATCGAACGAGAGTACTATTCGAAAATGTGGAAAGAGCAAATCAATCAAGGTAACATCGTAGGATGGGACATGTGGCAAATCATGAACCCTGATGTCAATGAAATGACCACGACCTTTATTTATGTGACCTTGCACACTAGTCCAACATTTTCAATGAGTCCAGTGAATTCAATTCCCGGAAAATCTGGAATTGATTGGAGAACTGCTCAAAGAAGAGCCATGAGTCACTATGTTAAGAATTACTCTGTGGTGATGTCTGTGAAAGGTGGTTATGGCCCTCAAATGGGTGGCACTCCACCAGAATATGCCGTGCTGAATTACATGAAAGTAGACCCTTATCGCGCCGCAGAATACGAGCGTGCTGAGTTAGAAGATTTCATGCCTTCATTTAAAGAAAATGACACCATTCGCAAAGGCTGGGGTCTGCATAAAGTACTGAACCATTACGGTACAGAAAAACCAATCAATTATGTAACGGCAGACTTTTATGACAGTTACGAAGCAATTTTGATGGCTCGTGATAACACCGGAGAAATGTCAGAAGAAGCCATAGCTTTTTGGAAACAATTTGACGAGGTGAGAACTCTGGCAGATTCTCATATTGTCCGATTGATTATGGCAGTGAGATAAATAACACCGATTATTTCAATAAAAAAGGCCGCACGTTTCGTGCGGCCTTTTTTTATCTGATTCACAAATTACCCTTGAAGTAGTGCCCCGTTGTAGTAGGCATCCTCTCGCCAAATGACGCCCTCATCATCGAGCCAGTGTTGGTTATGGGACTTGAATTTTACCTCTTTACCTGTTTTTTTATGTCGTAACATAAAATCCCACCATGAGATGATTACTTTACCATCTCCTTCGTAGTCTAGAACATCCGGATAACCGCTTTCTTGAATGTATACGATCTCATACATGTCCATGAATGCGGCAAGTTTTTCTTTGTGAGCGGCTAGGCTTATGAAACTCTGTTCAGGGTCATTAATATCATATATGCGCGCCCCTTCGTTATAGCCCTCAAAGGCCTTATCTAAATCTCCTGTTTCAAGGTGTGCAAAAAGTAAACGAACTTTTGCAATTACCGGGTGGTCCTTGTAAATCGTTCCATTTGTTTTTGTTTCTCTCGAATCAAAATACTTCTGAAAATGGGCTGTGTTGTCAGAAAATAAGAGACGATTAATTTTCTTACCTGATTCATCAAAAATAAAAGTACTGTTACGTGGACTATTGATTTTAAATCCATTGTTTTTGTCAAATCCAGTCATCATTTCATAGGTGTAAACATAGACAGGGCCACCTTTGAATTCCATGGCATCGGGATAGGCCGGAGGGCGGTTTTCAATCTTTAGATTCACCATGTTATTGCTTAACCATATTGACTGACCGAGTAAATTACGACGGGTTCCACCCTTATAATCAGGGTCATTATTCATCATGTTATACATTTTGAAGCCTTCAGTGGTCAAGGCTTTTAGGGTTGTGGTGTCGCCCGAGGTATAAGCCTTGGTGAATTCGGCTACAATATCGAGTGCTGGATGCTCGTCGAAAATTTTACCGTTGTCGTGTTTTTGTGCCATGCTGGGGATGCAGATCAACCCCATGCAAATTAAAATTAGCGTTCTCATTGTTTTATTGGTTTTAATGGTTTGACGCTAATTTATATATAAAATTGCAATTTACAAGTTAAATAATGATAAAGAGGCTGAGAATTTATTTCAGCTTATTGTTGCCGAGCTAAAAACTACTTCATGTCGACCTTGAACAATACCTCGTTTTTCCGATTGAAGACTTGGTAAGGGCTGTTGTAAACCATGATAATTGAGCTGCCGCTGATCTGGAGTCCGTGTTTTTTTGCGATCTCTTGGAGCCGTTTGCTGGCTTTGCGTTCCCGCCAATCCATGGTGTAACCACCGTATTGGATGGCCAAATAATGCCCGGGCTCCGATTGAATGACCTGAACCTGATCGCTTGA
>JALRAI010000048.1 GCA_023258055.1 Flavobacteriaceae bacterium
CCTCTTCGGCTCCCTGCTTTTGGCCTGAAGAAAGCAGCGTATGACAGCCTAGGTCAATCAGCAGTTGGGCGGAAGCGGCCGGATCAGGGACCCAGTCAAAGGCGCGATGCGCTGTAATATGAAGCTTTGGATTCAGGTCGTGGCCCGCTGCGATAAGGCGCTTGAGGGTTTGGGTGTCTAGTGTGTGGTCTGGATTCAGGGCCCCAATCACAATACCGTCTGCGCCTGACTGAGCAAAAAGCTCAATGTCTTTAATCATGGTATTTACCTCTTCAGGGCTGTAGTTAAATCCGCCGATTCGTGGACGAATCAGCACGTGAACAGGGATTTGGACTTGGCGCTTGACCTCGGCAAAAAGTCCCATGCTCGGGCTTAGACCACCCACTTCAAGAGCGGTACAGAGTTCGAGGCGGTCCGCACCATATTTCTGTGCCAAAAGCGCACCTTCTAAGGATTGAACACAAATCTCTACTATCATTAATCCAAAATTATTTCGTCAATAAAAGTCCAAGCCAATTGTCCTGCGCCCTGTTCTCCTTGGGGAATAACACCAAAAGGTTGCACCTTAATGGCACATGATTTTAGACTTTTCTGGGGTGATTCTGGTATAACCCAGCTTTGGGCGTGTGGTCCATTTTGAGCAGGCGATTCCACCATCAAATCTAATTTTTGCTGGCTGCCGTCAGTATAATTTAAAGTCAGCTCCATCGATTTAGGGGCGTAAATCCATTGACCCGGACTGTGATAAAAGCGCATTTTAAGCGCACTGGTTTTAGGGGCTTGTTTCAAGTCGAGTGTTATGTTTACCTCTTCTGCCGAAAAGCCCAGCCACTCGCTATCCCCATAGCGATTGTTGTCCCCGCGCTTACCGTTGGTAAGCGCGGCATTACCCCCCGCATTGTAGCTTGAGTGCGGGGCCGGAACCACACTACTCACGCTGCCCAATGCTCCATGAATCATCAAACTATCTTGCATTACTCGCCCAACAGTTTTCCCATCCCGCAATAGACGCGCCCTAATTGCCGAAGTTTTTTCGATGGTGATCGGCCCATCATAGGGGGCCCACTCACCTTGGTTTAAGCTGTATTCCATGGTCAGGTCAGGCAGCGGGTTAACTAAGGCGTAGCTAATTTTTGTCTGCACAACGCCTTGTGTTGCGGTAGTCACAACCCGATGGACCGAGGCGATGTCGTATAAATGGTTGGCATAATTGACTCCCATAGCGTCTAGTCGCTTAAAAAATGAAGCGACACGACGGGTAAAACCGGCGTATTCGCGATCTAAAGCTTTGGCTGGCCCGTGCCATACCACTTCGCTCAAGGCCAAAATCCTCGGAAAGACCATGTACTGGACCTGTTCAAAGCTAGGCATATACTCCGTCCATACATTGCCTTGGGCGCCCAGAATGAATCGGGCCTCTTCAGGGGTTAATTCATGTGGAATGGGGTTGTAGCTGTAAACCTTTTTAAGAGGCAAATAACCTCCGATAGCCAGAGGCTCCTCGGGCAAATCACTTTGGTAGTAATCAAAATAACAATGCGAAGTCGGGGTCATGATGACATTGTGGTGCTGTTTGGCCGCTTCAATACCCCCTTGAGTTCCTCGCCAAGACATGACCGTAGCATTGGGCGCAAGGCCGCCCTCAAGAATTTCGTCCCATCCGATGATTTGTTTGCCCTTGCTGTTGATGAAGGCTTCTATTCGGGTGATAAAATAACTCTGCAGCTCTTGCTCATCGGCCAGCCCCTGAGTTTGAATGACCTTTTGACAATTTTCACAAGAGGCCCAATGCGCTTTGGGCGCTTCGTCTCCGCCGATATGAATGTAGGGCCCTGGAAATAAAGCGATGACTTCCTCTAGGACCGTCTCTAAAAAGTCAAAGGTTTGGTCTTTGGCACAGTAAATGTCCTCAAAAATACCCCATTTAGTGGCCACATCAATGGCCTGGCCCGTGCATCCTAATTCAGGATAGGCCGATATGGCCGCCTGAGCATGCCCAGGCATTTCTATCTCCGGAATTACCGTGATGTGGCGCTGAGCGGCATAGGCCACGATATCTTTTACTTCCTCCTGAGTATAATAACCCCCGTAAGGCGTGCCATCAAATACATGGGGCTGCTCAGAGTAATGCCCCACTAGGGTTTCGGGGCGAGTGCTGGCGTGCTCGGTAAGCCGCGGAAACGATTTAATTTCTATGCGCCAACCTTGATCTTCGGTCAGGTGCCAATGAAAATAGTTCATTTTCAATAGGGCCAAATAGTCGATATACTGTTTGATTTGCTCAGGACCAAAAAAGTGACGCCCCACGTCTAAATGCATCCCGCGATAGGCGAATTTGGGATGGTCTTTAATCAGGCCTGTGGGTAGATAAAACGACCGCGATTCGCTGCCCCAAAAGCCTTTATCAAATATACCCACGGGTTTTGCCTCAAGGTATTCTGGCATCAGCTGACGTAAGGTTTGGGCGGCATAAAAGGCTCCTAAATCATCAGCCGCACTAATGCTTAAATGTTCTTTTTCGATCTCCATTTGATAAGCACCTTTGGCCAGGGCTGTATCGATGGAAAAAGCCCACTGCGGGCGATTTTGGTCCTCTTGTAGAAGATTAAACCCATGAGGGCTTAAAAAGCCCTCTAAAAAGCCCCTTGTCATATTGAAAGTCTCGGGAATAGACCAAGTAATTTCTGAGTCTACTCGGTGCTTTTGACCACTGGGATAAGTGACTTGTGGTTGAGGGATAATGTGTGTTATATCGCTGGGTTCAATAGGTTCAGGCGCTTGGCAGGCCAAAAATAATAGACTAAAGAGTAGAAAAGTGCCGTGTAGTTTCATGGTTCGGTTCATTGCCCGGTTAAGGTACAAAATAGAGATTTACGCACTGATTTTTGAGGTTGAAAATCCATAATTTGCCCACTATAAATTCTGTTAAATGCCCCAATGATTTTATCAAAATAAGGTATCTTTACTGAAGTTAAGCGGGGGTATAAGCCTCTGTAAATTATTCCAAAAACAGCTCGAAATAAAGGATTTATGGGATGTGCCAGTTGTAGTACCGGAAAAGACGGAACGCCCAGAGGGTGTAAAAATAATGGCACCTGTGGCACAGACGGTTGCAATAAACTCACGGTTTTTGACTGGCTGGGCAATATGTCTTTGCCCTCGGACATGGAGCCATTTTACGGCGTTGAGGTGCGGTTTAAAAATGGCCGAAAGGAATTTTTTGACAATCGAGACCGATTGAGTTTGTCCATAGGCGACGTGGTGGCCACCGAGGCCTCTCCTGGACACGACATAGGTATTGTTACCTTGACCGGAGAATTAGTGCGCGTTCAAATTAAGCGCAAAAAGGGATCCATGAATTTGGAGACCTATCCTAAAATTTATCGCAAGGCCACTCAAAAAGATATTGATCTTTGGCAGAGTTTACGCCAAAAAGAAGGTGAGGTTCAAAAGCGCTCTAGAGAAATAGCCATGGGGCTCAAACTCAAAATGAAAATCAGCGACGTCGAGTTTCAAGGCGATGGCGGCAAGGCGATCTTCTATTACACTGCAGAAGAGCGGGTCGATTTCCGTCAGTTGATTAAGGAGTTTGCCCGTGCTTTTAGCACCCGCATCGAAATGAAACAAGTCGGATTCCGGCAAGAGGCCGCGCGCCTTGGCGGGATTGGTTCTTGTGGTCGAGAACTTTGTTGCTCGACCTGGCTCACGGATTTCAGATCAGTAAACACCGCCGCGGCGCGCTATCAGCAGCTCTCTTTGAATCCTCAAAAACTGGCGGGCCAATGTGGCAAGCTCAAGTGTTGCCTTAATTTTGAACTGGATGCCTATATGGAGGCTTTGCGCGTTTTCCCCAAAATGGAGGTCAAGTTAAAGACCGAAAAGGGAATTGCGCTTTGCCAAAAAATAGACATTTTTAAGGGACTCATGTGGTACTGTTACGACAAGGAGTTTATGAATTGGCATGAACTGCCTGTGGCAAAGGTTAACGAAATCATTGAGGCCAATAAAAAAGGTATAAAGGTAGAAAGCCTTGAAGCCTATGCCGTAGAGCATACACCAAAAGAGCAAGAGACCTATAATAATGTTGTGGGTCAAGATAGTCTTACGCGGTTTGATCAGCCCAAAAGAAAAAAGTCTCGCAAGAAAAATCGCGGGGGCAAAAACCGCCGAAAAAGCCCAAACAAAAACCAAAGCAAAAATGCCTAGGATACTGACCTTAGTTTTGGGGCTAATAATATTTGGGGCCTGTAATTCTGATCAAATTGCAGATTATCAAACCATCGACAAAGGTCTTTGGGCTCATGATGATGCCATTGAATTTGACCTGCCAGAATTAGACAGCCTCAGGAGTTACGACCTATTGTTGAGCCTGCGCAACACCAATGATTATCCGTATAACAATCTATTTTTGCTGGCGACTTTGACCCATCCTGACGGGTATGCTGTAGTAGACACTTTGGAATACCGAATGGCTGCACCAGACGGCACTTGGTTAGGGGTCGGGGCAGGCAATATAAAAGACAATCTTTTGGCTTACAAGGAGGGGATGACCTTTGAAAAATCAGGACCATATCGACTTTCTGTAAAACATGCCTTGCGCAATAACGGCCAGGTTCAAGGCGTTTCCCAGTTAAAAGGAATTGTCGAACTCGGGTATCAAATTCGCAGCAGTACCTTATCAAAGTAATCGGGGATAAAAAGAACTTTTATACATGAAAAAGAATAAAAAGACCACCAATAAAACCAAAGCCAAGTCTGGCTTTCGCAGGTATGTCTTGTGGTTTTGGGGGTTGTTTTTATTTGGGATATTAGGCGTGGTTGCTCTTTTTTCTCTAACGGCAGCAGGTGTTTTTGGACCGCTGCCAGATGAAACCAGATTAGAGGATCCCGAAAAAGACTTGGCGACGCAAATAATCTCCACTGATGGACAGGTGATTGGCAAGTTTTTTACTGAAAATAGAACTCCGGTTAAATTTAAAGACCTTCCTGAGCATTTAGTCGATGCCCTTATTGCCACGGAGGACGCACGATTTTATGACCACTCTGGAGTCGATGGCCGAGGGACCTTGCGCGCCTTGGCCTTTTTAGGTGCGCGCGGAGGCGCCAGTACCATAAGCCAACAATTAGCCAAGCAGTTTTTTACTGATCAAGTCTCGAGTAATAAATTTGAGCGGGGGATGCAAAAAGTCAAAGAGTGGATCATTGCCACCCGATTGGAGCGTCGCTACACTAAGGAGGAAATCATTACCATGTATTTTAACGTGTATGATTTTCTGAATTTAGCCATCGGGATTGAATCTGCGGCCCAAATTTATTTCAACAAACAACCCCAAGACTTGAATATTCAAGAATCGGCCATGCTGGTGGGGATGTTCAAAAACTCGGCCTTGTATAATCCCAAACGCAATCCGGTAGGGGTAACCAATCGCCGCAATGTGGTCTTGGGACAAATGGCCAAATACGATTATATCACAGAGCCGATACGCGATTCACTTCAAGCCCTTCCGCTGGGGGTGAACTTCACTCCTCAAGATCACGATAAAGGCCTGGGGACTTATGTGCGTGAATACATCAGGGGCTTTGTAAAACAATGGGCTAAGGACCACCCAAAGCCCGATGGAAGCCTTTGGAATGTAAGCAGTGATGGCCTTAAGATCTACACCACCATAGATGCTCGGATGCAGCGTTATGCCGAGGAAGCCGTGGATCAGCATATGAGTCAACTTCAAGGGGTCTTTGACCGACAAAACTTAAGAAATCCTACGGCACCATTTTTGGACATTACTCCAGAAGAAAAAGAGTGGATCTATACCTCGGCCATGAAGCGTTCTGATCGCTGGCGCGAGATGAAACAACAAGGCAAATCTGAGCGGGAAATCATTGAAAGCTTTAAGCGCCCGACCGCAATGTCGGTTTTTAAATATTCCGGTGATGTGGATACCATTATGAGTCCACTCGACTCCATTAAATATTACAAGTCGTATCTGCGGGCCGCGATGCTATCCATGGTTCCGCAAACTGGCGAGATTCGCGCTTGGGTGGGCGGCATAGATTACAAAAACTTTAAATACGACATGGTGCGCTATGCCCAGCGACAAATCGGCTCGACTTTTAAGCCTTTTGTTTACGCCACGGCCATTGACCAAATGCATATGTCTCCTTGCGATACTTTGCCGAATGCTCCTTATTGTATTCCACAAGGGCGATTTGGTATTCCAGAGGACTGGTGTCCTAAAAATTCAAGCGATACTTATGGGGGCATGATGAGCCTCAAAGAGGCCCTGGCAAATTCCATCAATACCGTGACGGCTCGATTGATTGATAGAGTGGGCCCCAAGCCAGTTATTGATTTGGCAGAAAAGATGGGTGTCGAGCCAGGACGCATTCCTGAGGCCCCTTCAATCGCTTTGGGAACCCCAGACCTGTCTTTGTACGAAATGGTCGGTGCCTATGGGACTTTTGTTAACGAGGGGGTTTTTGTCACGCCAAACCTGGTTAAGCGCATCGAGGATAAAAACGGCACCATACTCTATGAGCATGTGCCAGAGACACGTGATGTACTGAGTCGAGAATCGGCTTATGTTACTTTAAACCTAATGGAAGGGGTGACTCAATCGGGGTCTGGGCAGCGTTTACGCCACAGTTGGGCCAAAGACAACGAGGTTTATAAGCAGGCCGTAACGGGCTATCCTTATGAATTTGAAAATGCTATCGCCGGAAAAACAGGAACCACCCAGAACAACTCAGACGGCTGGTTTATGGGTATGGTACCTAACCTAGCCACAGGTGTTTGGGTAGGAGGTGAAGACCGATCCACCCATTTTGAAGGAATTGCCTTTGGCCAGGGGGCGACGATGGCACTCCCCATATGGGCCTTGTATATGAAACAATGTTATGCTGACCAAGAGTTAGGGATTTCGGCAGAGGAATTTCCGAAGCCTGAGGTATTAACCATTGAAACTAATTGTGAAGTTTATGGCAAAGAAAAAGATCAAGGTTTGGACTTAGGCAACGAATTGGATTTTTAAACGATGTAAGAAATCGATAAGTCACCTCGGGAGCAAACTCTTAAGACATGTACAAAACGAATAAAAACCACCGCTCCAAGCCATAACGACCCACGACAAAACAACCAAAGAATATGATCAATAAAACCGTAAAAAATGTTACAGAGGCTTGCGCCGGAGTTCAAAGCGGCATGACCCTTATGCTCGGTGGATTCGGCTTATGCGGGATTCCCGAATGTGCTATAGGGGAACTGCAGAGACTCGGCGTGGATCAGTTGACCTGTATTTCCAATAATGCTGGGGTAGATGATTTTGGCTTAGGACTGTTGTTGCAAACCCGCCAAATCAAGACCATGATTGCGTCTTATGTTGGGGAAAACGCGGAATTTGAGCGTCAAATGCTCAGCGGAGAACTTGAAGTTCAATTGATTCCTCAAGGGACTTTGGCCCAGCGCTGTCAGGCAGCCCAGAGCGGCATACCTGCTTTTTATACGCCAGCGGGCTACGGTACTGAAGTGGGGGAAGGCAAAGAATCTCGTGAATTTAATGGAAAAATGCACCTACTCGAACACGCCTTTAAGGCCGATTTTTCTTTTGTCAAGGCCTGGAAAGGGGATACTGCGGGTAATTTGATCTTTAAAGGGACGGCAAGGAACTTTAATCCTAATATGTGTGGGGCGGCCAAAATAACCGTCGCTGAGGTTGAAGAATTAGTCCCTGTAGGGTCTTTGGACCCCAATCAGATTCATATTCCAGGAATTTTCGTTCAGCGCATTTTCCAGGGCACGGATTATGAGAAAAGAATAGAACAAAGAACCGTAAGAACTCAGGAACATGGCGCTTAATAAATTTCAAATTGCCCAGCGCATTGCGCAAGAAGTCAAGGATGGCTATTATGTAAACCTCGGGATTGGCATTCCTACTCTGGTGGCTAATTTCGTTCGTGAGGACATTAGTGTAGAGTTTCAAAGTGAAAATGGGATACTTGGGATGGGGCCTTTTCCATGGGAAGGAGAGGAAGATGCGGATCTGATTAACGCTGGTAAGCAAACCATTACGGCCCTTCCCGGAGCGGCTTTTTTTGACAGTGCAACGAGTTTTTCTATGATTCGAGGACAACACGTTGACCTGACCATACTCGGCGCCATGGAAGTCGCTCAAAATGGAGATATTGCTAACTGGAAAATTCCCGGAAAAATGGTTAAAGGGATGGGCGGAGCAATGGATTTAGTCGCCTCGGCGGATCGTATTATTGTGGCGATGACCCATACCAATAAAGCCGGGGATTCCAAGCTTTTAGCTTCATGCACTCTTCCGCTGACTGGAGTAGGTTGTGTGAAAAAAATTGTGACCGACCTCGCGGTTTTAGAGGTGCGTGATAATGCTTTTCATCTGCTTGAACGCGCTCCTGGTGTCACGGTTAAGGAAATACAGGAGGCCACGCAGGGGGCACTGGTTATCCCTGAGGACGTGCCTGAAATGTTAAAATAAAGAGCATTTCATCGAATTTATATGTCTTTGGTCTATATTTAGGGATATTTTACGCATCTTCGTATGAGTAATGCTGATAGACCTACTCTATCAATAAGTTGTTATCAAGCCCCAAATCTGCATCATGTAGATTTAGCATTAAACCCGTTCTTTGTGAGGTTAGAACGGGTTTTTTTGTTTTTATACTCATCGGATTAGGGTCTTGTAGCCAATGTTCTGGTCCAGATGCTCTAATTACTATTCCAAGCCAATTTCATAACATTTTCGGCTAGCCTTTGTACGCCTTTTCAGGTATTTGGTGATGATTTTCCTGAAGGATTGTTCGCGGGGTTAATTCCTTTAGGAATGGCGCCGATAAGACTTTTTGTATAAGGAGATTTGGGCATAGCATAAATTTCATCGGCATCACCGATTTCAACCAGGCGTCCTTTTTGCATGACCAAAAGTTGATCGGACATATACTGCACCACGGATAAATCATGAGAAATAAAGATATAGGTAAACCCAAATTTTTCTTTAAGTGAATTGAGCAGATTTAGGACTTGGGCTTGAACTGAGATGTCCAAAGCACTCACAGACTCATCACAAACGATGATTTTGGGCTCAAGGGCTATGGCACGGGCGATGCCTACTCGTTGTCTCTGGCCTCCAGAAAGTTGGTGAGGATAGCGCGAGCCGTAGGATTCGTCGAGGCCCACCTGATTGAGTAAATGATGCATCCTGTGTTTTCGATTTTGGCGTGAAGCGCCCACTGCGTGAACCTCCATCGGCTCCAAAATACAATCCCCAACAGTCATCTTGGGATTCAGTGAAGAAAATGGATCTTGAAAAATAATTTGAATGTCTTTGCGCAGTGCCCGCCATTGTCCTTCGGTCAACTGACTGATGTCTTTTCCTTTGTAATAAACTGAGCCGCTACTGGCTTTTTCTAAATTAAGTAGTGTTTTTACCAAAGTTGTTTTGCCACAGCCTGATTCGCCCACCAGTCCTACGGTTTCTCCTTCAAACACCGAAAATGAAACCTGGTCTACGGCCTTTGTAATTTGTTTGCGCCCGAAAAGTATGGGTTTTTGATAAAAGGCTTTTGTGAGGTTGTGGACTTGCAACAAAGGCTCTTTCAAATAAATCTTTTGATGGTTTGCAGCGCGTTGTTCTGGACTGTAAACTTCTGGAGCGAAACTCTTGTCTTTTATCGAGGCTACAGTGGCCAAAGTTTTTAAGCGTAAATGCCCTTGGGGTCTCGCGGCGATAAGCGCTTTGGTGTACTCATTTTGCGGATTGAGAAAAATAGCTTCAGGGCTACCTTTTTCGACAATTTTACCTTGATACATCACCAGAATTTCATGGGCTATTTCAGAAACCAATGCTAAAT
Source organism: Flavobacteriaceae bacterium (assembly GCA_023258055.1). Lineage (GTDB taxonomy): Bacteria > Bacteroidota > Bacteroidia > Flavobacteriales > Flavobacteriaceae > BACL21. The sequence continues at coordinate 9,871 of JALRAI010000048.1, forward strand.
CGTGAGAGATAAAAATTAGGGACATCTGGGTCTTGGCTTGAATTTCTTTCAGCAGATCAATAATGTCTTTTTGCACAGTAACATCAAGGGCTGTAGTAGGCTCGTCCGCGATGAGTAATTTCGGTTCACAGCTGATGGCCATGGCGATCATGACCCGCTGCATCTGGCCCCCACTGAGTTGATGTGGATAGCGCCGATAAATGCCGGGTGGGTCAGGGAGTTTGACCTGCTCAAACAACTCAAGAGTTCTTTTTTTGGCCTGTTCTTGATTAAATCCGCCTTGAAGCATCAGCATTTCATCGACCTGGGCACCACAGCGTTTTGCTGGGTTTAGAGCGGTCATAGGGTCCTGAAAAATCATGGCTATTTCCTTTCCCCTGAGACTTCTTACTCGTTTTGGCTGGTCGGGAAAAATAGGTTGGCCTTGAAATTCAATCTGTCCTTCAACCTGAGTATTTTGTTGGTCCAGTAAACCCATAATGGACATTGCTGTGAGCGATTTACCACTTCCAGACTCGCCTACAATACCTATAATACTATTTTTTGGCAGCGAAAATTCGATTCCCGACAATGCCAACTGCGGTGTTGGTCGAGTAAATCGAACACTTAGTCTAATAACTGATAATAAGGGTGTTAAATCTTCTGCCACTGGTCTTGAGATACTTCAATAAGTGTTAAAAAAGTAGTATTTTTCATACGTTTTTAAATTGCCTCGTAAACTGTTTTACAAGCAGTAGGCTTTGTTAAGCGAATTTATAAATAAAATATAGTCCGTGTTTCTGATTTAAAATCGATCAGCAACACACCCAAAGAAGATACAACTAATACACCAAGTATTCATGAAAAATTACTTTAATCGTTGCGGCATTTCGGTTATTTTGATTTTAACCACGGCACTTAGTTTGGCGCAAAAGCCACCAAAACAAAAAACTTATGAGGCCCAGCCGACCCTTATTGTTTTGTCAGAAGCCCAAAATTATGGGCGCACAAACATCAACGCCTTAGGCCTAGATATTTTGGGGCTCGATGCCGATTCAAGCCTGGAATTAACTGGGCAAAACTCGGATGAATTAGGCTTCAGCCACGATGTATACAATCAACTATACCGCGGCTTACCAGTAGCCTTTTCGCAATTAAAAGTACACGCCCTTCAAGGTCAGGTCAAGTCTTTGACCAATACTACAGTACCGATTGAAAACCTAGAAGTGCGACCTACTTTATCAGCCAGTGCAGCATTTAATGCGGCCAAAGCCCATGTCAATGCACAGAATTATCTTTGGGAAGATCAGGCCAGTAGTGCGCTGATGGATTACGAGCGCCCGCAGGGAGAACTCCTAGTAATGGCGCCTATTAAAGACGTTTTAAATGCTCCGAGATTGGCTTACAAATTTGACATCTATGCCACCGAGCCGCTATATCGCGCTGATGTCTATGTCGACGCACAAAACGGCCAAATCCTTTTTGAAAATAAACGCATACACCACGCCGATACCCCTGCCACAGGGACCAGTCTTTATAACGGGACCGTATCTTTTACGGCAGACAGTTTCACCTCTGGGTATCGTTTGCGACAGACCACTGATGGAAACGGTATAGAGACCTATGACATGAATAATGGCACCAACTACCGTAATGCTACAGATATTGTGAGCAGTACGACCTCTTTTGGGGGCAGCACTGATATTGGGGTTCAGGCACATTGGGGCGCTGAACAAACCCACAAGTACTTCATGCAAAAACACAACCGTAACTCCTATACGGGCAATGGGGCTGTGATCCAGTCTTATGTGAGTTATGGCAGTAATTACGTTAATGCCTTTTGGAATGGTTCTGTCATGACCTATGGAGATGGGGATGGCAATAATTACGGACCGTTGGTTTCTTTGGATATCGTGGGTCATGAAATTACTCATGGGGTTACCGAATACGCCGCGAACTTAGTCTACAGCTACGAATCAGGAGCGTTGAATGAGTCCTTTTCAGATATTTTTGGGGAATCCATTGAAAACTTTGGTGCTGGAACCAATGACTGGCTTATGGGCGATCAAATCGGCGCTGGAGGTAGCGGAGGCGCATTGCGCTCTATGAGTAATCCCAATCAATTTGGGGACCCAGACACTTATTTAGGAACGAATTGGTTTACAGGCTCTGGCGATAATGGTGGAGTACATTATAACTCAGGGGTTCAAAACTACTGGTTTTATCTGCTCACAGTTGGGGGCTCTGGCACCAATGATTTTGGAGATCCATTTAACGTCTCCGGTATAGGGATGGAGGCCGCTGCCGCTATTGCCTATCGCAATCTTACGGTTTATCTTGGGGTAAATTCGCAGTACAGCGATGCCCGTGATGGCGCCATTCAGTCGGCTATTGATCTTTATGGTCAAAACAGTGCTGAGGTGGAATCGGTTATTGCTGCCTGGGCAGCGGTCGGTTTGCCACTACCCCAGCCACCGGTTTGCCAGCCAAACCCTATAGAGCTCAGCATTACCTTTGACAATTATCCGGAAGAGACTTCTTGGAGACTTACAGATGCAAGCGGTAGCACCATAGCCAGTGCTTCTTATTCGACCGCCAACCCCGACGGATCTACGGTTAATGTGACATTTCCAACTTTGAGCGAAGGCACTTATTTCTTTACTATTTCAGACAGTTATGGTGACGGAATTTGTTGTGCTTATGGGAATGGTTCGTACACCCTTTCTAGCCCTAATGGCGTTTTTAAAACTGGCGGTTCTTTTGGCAGTTCTGAAACCACAGAAATATGTATCACCTTGGGCGTTGATGAGACTCCACCAGTAATTACCCTTTTAGGGGATAACCCTTATAATTTATTTGTAGGACAGACATTTAATGATCCAGGGGCAACGGCTGTAGATAATGTTGATGGGGATATCAGTGCAGACATTAGCGTTACCGGATCGGTCAACACTTCATTGGCCGGGACATATACCCTTTTATATGATGTGGCCGATGCAGCGGGTAACCAAGCGGAAACCCAATCACGTACGGTCAATGTTTTAGAAGACACCACAGCCCCGTCAGTGCCTTTGAACCTTTCGGCTTCAGGGGTAACCACCACTAGTTTTACGTTGAGTTGGGATCCGTCAACAGACAATGTCGGGGTTACCGATTATGAAGTCTTTATCGATGGCATCAGTCAAGGAAC
>JALRAI010000049.1 GCA_023258055.1 Flavobacteriaceae bacterium
CTATTGCAATAACTCTAATGAGGAATATTTATCATTCAAGTGAATCCGTTATGTTTTTCATGACAAATATTCCTCATTCGAGTTATTGCAATAGCACAAACAATTTTTGATTTAAATTGATTCTAAAATTGTAAAAATAATTAATAATGGTCAAAGATAAATTTTTTGATGACATGACAAACATTTCAGTGTTAAATAATTAAAAATATGTTAATTTTTTAATCATACTTTAAATTATTGATAACGAAATACTTCAGAAATTTTAAATATTAACGTAAAAAAAGCAACTGTTTTTAACTATTTGAACGGTTGCTTCTTAAATTTGTGGGAATTTGATATAAATTACTACAAATCCAATTTAATGTGTAATTCTTTCATTTGATTATCATCAATTGCAGATGGAGCATCAATCATAACGTCTCTTCCGGAATTGTTTTTAGGGAAAGCAATAAAATCTCTGATGGTTTCTTGCCCGCCGAGTATAGCCACAAGACGATCAAGTCCAAAGGCGATACCTCCATGCGGTGGTGCTCCATATTGAAAGGCGTCCATCAGGAAGCCAAACTGAGCTTTGGCCTCCTCAGGAGTAAAGCCCAAATAGTCAAACATTTTGCTTTGAATACTTTTATCGTGGATACGGATAGATCCACCCCCAATTTCATTCCCGTTAAGCACTAAATCATAAGCGTTTGCTTTGACAGCTGCAGGATCAGTTTTTAAAAGCTCCATCTGTCCGGGCTTGGGTGAGGTAAATGGGTGGTGCATGGCATGATAGCGCTGGGTTTCTTCATCCCATTCGAGCAGCGGGAAATCCACAACCCAAAGCGGGGCAAATTCATCGGGACGTCGCAAACCTAGTCTGCCTGCCAGTTCCATGCGCAAAGCGCTGAGTTGCCCACGGACTTTATCCTTTGGCCCAGAGAGGACACAAATTAAATCCCCTGGTTTTGCTCCTGTAGTTTGTGCCCACTGAGCTAGGTCCTCCTGGGTGTAGAATTTATCGACGCTTGATTTGTAAGTGCCGTCTTCTGCCACACGACAATAGACCATTCCCATGGCACCGATTTGTGGTCTTTTGACCCAATCGATAAGGGCATCAATTTCTTTTCTTGAATAAGCATTACCTCCTGGAACGGCAATACCCACTACGAGTTCAGCACTGTTAAACACCCCAAAGTCACGATGTTGTGTACAATGGTTAAGGTCGCCAAATTCCATCCCAAAACGGATGTCTGGCTTGTCATTACCGTAGCGCTCCATGGCCTGGTCATAGGTCATTCTGGGGAAATCCCCGACTTCGACCCCAACAATTTCTTTAAGCAAATGACGCGTCAATCCTTCAAAGGCATTGAGCACATCTTCTTGGGTGACAAAGGCCATTTCGCAGTCAATTTGAGTGAATTCTGGCTGGCGATCCGCACGCAAGTCTTCATCTCTAAAACACTTTACAATCTGAAAGTAACGATCCATACCCCCGACCATTAATAGCTGCTTGAAGGTTTGAGGGGATTGGGGCAAGGCGTAAAACTGTCCCGGATTCATGCGGCTAGGCACTACAAAATCTCGGGCGCCTTCAGGGGTTGATTTAATTAAGTACGGGGTCTCGACTTCAATGAAGTTTTGGGCTGATAAATAATTGCGCACGGCCATGCTCACACGGTGGCGAAACATCAAATTCTCCCGCACAGGCTTACGACGAATATCCAAATAGCGATATTTCATGCGCAAATCTTCCCCGCCATCAGTTTGATCCTCTATGGTAAAAGGAGGCGTTAAAGCACTGTTGAGCAAGGTGAGTTCACTGACTAAAATTTCAATGTCCCCGGTGGCCATATTTGGATTTTTGGACTCTCGTTCGATGACCGTTCCACGCACTTGTATGACAAACTCTCGCCCGAGTTTTTTGGCCAACTCCATGGTCTTAGGATCTGTGCGCTCAGCATCAAAAATAAGCTGAGTAATGCCGTAGCGATCCCTGAGATCGACCCAAATCATAAATCCTTTGTCCCTTATTTTTTGTATCCATCCCGAAAGGACTACCTCTTGACCCAAGGCCTCGAGACTGAGTGCTCCGTTATCGTGCGTTCTGTACATAATTAATTAATGAGCGACAAAGTTAAGAAGAACCATGTGAATTGTTTTTGCTCTGAGAAACAAAATCATATTGTTTCGATTGCTGAGTTACGCCCAGGGTGTTTGCCAAACCAAGTCAAGAGTTTACCCTTAAATTGATGGACCATTAAAAACAAGACCGGAACAATGATCAAAGTCAAAAAGGTCGCCACTAAAAGGCCATAGATTACAGCCCAGGCCAATGGCCCCCAAAAGATCACATTATCCCCCCCGAAATAGATTTTAGGGTCAAAGGCGTTAAAAAGCGAGAAAAAGTCCATGTTAAAACCAATAGCTAAGGGGATTAAACCTAGGACTGTGGTTATCGCCGTGAGCAGTACCGGTCGCAAACGAGCCTTTCCTGCCTGTATAATCAAATCGTGAAAAACAGCCTCTGGTATGAGCTGAGCGTGCTCAATATTGTGTTTTTGCTGATAACGATCTATTAGCAGTTGGGTGTAATCCAAAAGAACAACACCATTGTTAACCACAATCCCCGCCAGGGAAATAATCCCTACCATGGTCATCATAATCACAAAGGAGGCCCCAGTAACCAGAATACCACCGAAAACACCAATAAAACTCAAAAAGATAGCCAGCATGATGATGGTCGGCTTTGAAATAGAACTAAACTGGAAAATAAGTAAAAACATAATCAGGCCGAGTCCCGTAAAAAAGGCACCCATCAAAAAGGCCATCTGCTTGTTTTGTTCCTCTATTTGCCCGGTATAATCAATACTCACGCCTGAGGGTAATTGCTCGAAATTATCCATGTGGCTTTGTATCTGACTCACGATGGCTCCGGCATCGGTAAATCCAGGAGCCAAAGCAGAGTAAACGGTAACCACGCGCTTGCCGTCTCTGTGCTTAATGGCACTAAAGGATGAGGTATTTCGCCTTTGGGTCACAGCGGAAAGCGGAATATCTTTAAGTCGACCGGTGGCCTGATCACGGAAGGTGATGTTTTGATCAAATAGAGCACTTTTGGTCTCTCTTTGTTCTTGCTCAAAACGCACATTGATGTCATAATCTTCGCCGTCTTCTTTGTAAATACCAGCTTTTTCCCCAAAAACAGCACGCCTTAATTGTCGACCGACCTGTCCGGCAGCAACACCTAGTCCCCCCGCTTTTTCACGATCCACAAAAATCTCCATAGCGGGTTTTCCTTTGTTGACATCAATTTTGAGTTCATCGATGCCCTGAATATTGCGCTGATTGATAAAATTGCGCATGAGTTCCGCAGTAGCGATTAGCTCATCATAGTCATCGCCTTCGAGCTCGATGTTGATTGGGTAGCCTGCAGGTGGGCCAGTAGGGTCTTTTTCTACAGAAATCGACACCCCGGGATAACGGCCTTTTAGTCGCTCTTGTATGCGTTTGCGCAAGACCTCTGAATCTTTGCCCTGACGGAATTTGAATTCGTGCATGGTGGCTGTTATTTTTCCTCGATGCGGCATTTCAGCGGTATTACCTGCATCGGTCTGCGGATTTCCAGCGCCTTCACCAACCTGAGAAACAGCCGCCTCGACTAAGACATTTTTACCGGTCTCTGCATCGCGGTACAGCGGATCATTAATGATGTCATAGACTTGATTTTCTATATCCAGTGTTATGGCATTTGTTTTTTCTATATCCGTGCCTTGTGGGTATTCTATATAGATGATGATTTGATTGGGTTTGTTGTCCGGGAAAAACTCAACACTGGTACGCTGACTTCCGATAGAAGCGCCAAATAGACCAAAAACGACAAACAATAAAATAAATGTGGTACTAAAAAACAAGGCAGGACGATAGCCGCCTAGGGCGAATTTCAAGAAATTTTTATACTTTTTTTCCAGCCAGGGTAGGGCCCGTCTTTGGAAGTTATTGGCCCATCGTTTTATGCCGTATTTATAGGCCCAAAATAGTCCTACGGTAAAAATCATCACACTACCCAAGCCGCGCACATCCCCGCCAAAAATTAAAATCAAAAGACCTGGCCCTCCTAAAAATGCAGTCAGGCGAATCAAACTTTTTCTCTTGATAATGCGGTTATCTGTTTCCATAAACTGAGAAACCAACATGGAGTTCATAAAAATCGCGACAAATAAAGATGAGCCGAGAACTACAGAAAGGGTGATTGGGAAGAAAATCATGAATTCACCCATCACACCTGGCCAGAGCCCTAAGGGGATGAAAGCAGCCACTGTGGTTAGGGTAGAGATGATAATAGGAAAGGCGATTTCACCGATTCCTTGCTTGGCAGCGCGTACCCGGGACATACCCTCTTCTTCCATCAAGCGGTAAACGTTTTCTACCACAACAATGCCATTGTCTACAAGCATTCCGAGACCCATAATGAGGCCAAAGAGAATCATGGTGTTCATGGTATACCCCAGAATCTGCAGCACCATAAAACTCATAAACATGGACATGGGGATGGCAAAGCCCACAAAAAGTGCGTTGCGAAAGCCCAGAAAGAACATCAATACAGTGACTACTAAAATCACCCCAAAGATGATATTGTTTACTAAATCGTCGACTTGATTGATGGTCTTGGCAGATTGGTCATTGGCAATACTGATCTCTAGATCTTGAGGAAAGACATCGGTTTTTGCTTTTTCGATAATGGCTTCCACTTTTTGGGCGGCCTCAACCATGTTTTTACCGGCCCGTTTTTTGACATCGAGCATCACCACATTGGCGCCAAATTCACGGGCGTAGGTGGTGGTTTCTTTTTCTTTGAAGTTTACTTGGGCGATATCACTCAGGTAAACCACTCCGCCTTGGGTTTTGACGACAAATTTTTCGAGTGCCTTGGGCTGACTGATTTCTCCGATAATACGCAAAGAACGGCGCTGTCCACTGGCCACAAGGTTACCTGCAGACATGGTCATATTGCCGTTGCGAATAGCCCCCAAAATATCGTCAAAACTCACTTGAGCCGCCATCATTTTGTAGATGTCTACGGCAATTTCAACTTCCAGTTCTTGAGCCCCGCGAATATCTACCTTTTTAATTTCAGGCAAGTCTTCGATGGCTTCCTCAAGATACTCTCCAAACTCTTTGAGTTTTTGGGTAGGATAGTCCCCTTTTATGTTGATATTACTGATCGGGGCTTCTTCCGAAAAGTTTAGATCGAAGACATTGGGTTCTACTTTTGCCCCGTTAAAGGTGGGCCAGTCTTCACTACTTTTTTCACTCTCGACTTCGTCTTTTACTTTTTGCTTAGCCGATTCTACCGCGATGGTTTCATCAAATTCCACCGTGATAATTCCGTAGTCTTCCTGGGCTGTAGCCACGATTTCTACCACACTGCTCAAATTCTTGAGTCGATCTTCTAAGGGGTCGATTATGAGTCGTTCAATATCCTCGGCGGTATTACCTGGATAAGGGGCGCTGATGTAAATTTTGGTCTCTTTAATTTCAGGAAAAGTTTCTCTGGGCATATCGTAATACGCCTTGCCACCCAAGAGTAAGATTACACCAATAAGCACGTAAATGATGGTCTTGTGGTCAATAGCCCAAGACGCCAATGCGAACTCTTTATTGAGATTTTTATTTGATTTACTCATGGGTGATCGTCTTGAGAATTGAAATGGGTTGCCCGTCTTTTACACTGCGTGCGCCTTCTGCCACTACGGTGTCGCCTGCCTGAATACCTTCGAGAATTTCCACAAAATCACCTTCGGTTTTACCCGTAACAACGATTCGTTTTTCTGCTCTGGATTGGTCCTGATTCTTGTCGTACACCGTGGTGTAAACATATTGTGCGCCAGCGGCATTTTCTGAAAGCACCGATTGGGGCACCAAAAGGGCCTGCTCATTCGTATAGTCGTTTATGTGAATTTGAGCAGTTAGGTTGGGTTTGATTTGCGGGTTATTGCCCGGCAGGTCCACTTCTATACTAAAGGTGCGGTTGTCTGGATTAATGTAGCGACCCACACTGCGCACTGTTGAGGCGATTTCAAGATTCAGTACAGGAAAGTTAACCATGACCTTTTTTCCCGGGGTAACTTCGTTTAGGTAAGCCTCCGGCACACTAGCTTTTAAGTACATATTGCTGAGGTTTACCAGTCGGAATACGGGACTTAGGCCTGCGCTGACCACAGTCCCGGCCTCAGCCAATACCGCGTCAATAGTTCCGTCAAAAGGAGCAATGATTTTACTTTTTTCCAGTTGTTGAGCCACTTGCTCTGTCAAACTTTGTTGCGCCTCATACTGGGTTTTTGCTTGGAGGTATTGTATTTCACTTCCAATATTTTGGTTCCAAAGTTTTTCTTGACGTTCAAAGGTTGTTTTGGCTAGCGCCTCTTGAACTTTGAGTTGATTGAGTTGTTGAGCCATCCCGTTGTCATCCAAAGTAGCGAGTAGGGCACCTTTCTTCACCTGATCCCCGACCGCCACATGCAGTTTTTGTAGTTGTCCTGAAAACTGAGGATAGAGTACAATGTTTTGCTTGGTGGCCACATCCCCTTGAACCTGTAAAAAGTGTTCAAAGACTTCGGGAGAGACAACCATAGCGGTAACCAGGGATAGCTTCTCACTTTGATCTAACTTGCTGATGGCGCGATCAAGATCAGCTAAATCTTGGGTTAGCGCCTGATGTTGATCGCCTATGGCGGCACGTTTTGCGCGAAGCTCGTCTAAATTATTATTGGCAATGACCTGGGCTACAGACTGTGTTTTCTCTTGGCAACTCAAAAGGCTCAAGCTTGTCAAAACTAAGAGGAGAATATATTTTTTCATGGACATGGATTAAAGTGCTGGGGGATTGATGAATGTTTCTAGTGCGGTTTTGGCATTGAGTAAGGCCAAAAGCGAGGTGTAATAATTTTGCTGGGCCCGATAATATTGAGCCTGAGCTTGGTAAAGGTCAAAGCTGCTGGCAATGCCTTGGTCAAATTTTATTTGATTTTTTTGAGCCACGCGCTCAGCGAGATTTACACTTCGCGAGGCATTGTTGTAATTGTCTTTGGCAAGGTTAAAATCACTCAAAGAGTTCTCAAAGGCGATCTGCGTGGCCTGTTTGGTCTGTACAAATTCAGTTTTGGCCTGGTCCCAAGCGATTTTGGCTTGGCTGCTTCGGGCGCTGCGGAACCCACTACTGAAGATAGGCACTTGCATGCGCAGGCCGACCACAGAAGACTGAAACCACTGCTGGCTGTTATCAGTAAAAGTAAAATCATTGCTAAAGGCCTGAGTGCTGTAATTCATAAAAGCTGAAAAACTCGGCAAGGCGCGACTGCGCTCGAGCTGCCATTCTAATCGGCGTTGCTCTGAAAAATTTTCAGCAATGCGCACATCAATTTGTTTTTGGAGATCCATCGAAATATCGGGATCAAGCTCCTGAGCAGCACGCAAAACCAGGGCGTTTAGATCGTCGGTTAACTCGAGCTCTGCAGCCAAAGGCAAACCGAGGGTAGCCCTGAGCAAATTGTAGGCCAGAGATTGACTGCGCTTGGCGTTGTCTAAATAACCTTTTACCTCGAGTAAGGTTATTTCTAGTTGCTCCAAGGCCTCAAGTTCGGTAAGGCCATTTTCATAAACGACCTGAAGTTCCTCGTACGATTTTTTTAAGGTATTGTAATTATTGTCGAATACCAAGACAAGGGCATCGGACATCAGAGCACTGCCGTAAGCGTTTACGGTGCTTTTTTCGACTTCGATCAGGGTTTTCTCGTAGGCATTTTTTGAAAAATCTAGAAAGGTTTTTGCGGCTTGCAGCCCTACAAGATAGCTGCCGTCAAAAATCAATTGTTCCAAAGTAGCCTGAGCTGTGGCGTTTTGCTCTGTGCCAAACACCACTGGGGTAAAGCTGCCTGGGGCTCCTCCTGTAATTTCACCTGGAATTAGGGTTACGGGCTGCTTAATATTATTGTTGTAGCTAACAGATCCACTAATTTGAGGTAAACCTGTAGCGGTGGTTTCCCACTTTTTCTTGAGGGCACGCGTCATTTCTCGGCGGGCATTGACACTGGCATAGCTACTGTCTTGGGCCAGGGTAATGGCCTGCTCAAGACTTAGGGAATACGCACTGTTTTGCGCCTTTGCCGTGATGAAGTTAAGTCCTATAAGGACGATGAATAAGTATTTCTTCATAGGGTATTTTGATCGGTGTATTTGTTGAGTAGTGCCAAACCTTTTTTTGTGACGATTCCACGCAGGTGATAATCTAAATAGGATTCGATAAGGTGGATTTTGGGAAATTCGGTAATGGGAAAAATGCTGTCGTCTTTAATGCCAGTCATTCCTATAAAATAAATACGGGCGACAAATTCGATGTTGACATTATTGCGATAAAGCCCTTGCTCTACGCCACGTTTGAGGTTATTTACAGTGATGTTATGAATCAGTTCAAAGTTGTTGCCTTGGATTTGTTCAAAAATCTCTGGATAATACTTCTGAAGTTGAAATTGGGGCGACGATTTTTCGTCTTTGAGTTGAAGCGAAACAAACTTTTTGATCTCGTAAAGCTCTTCGATGGGGTTAAGTTGTCTTTGACAGATGGAATCGATTCCTTTTGTGACAATAGCGTAAATAGATTCTGTGACTGAGCGCACGAGCTCGGTCTTATTCTCAAAACAACTATAGATGGTTTTTTTGGACATGGACAATTCTTTGGCGATATCGTCCATGGTAATGCTCTTGAAACCAAAGTTCAAAAAGAGCTCTCCAGCTTTGGCAATTATTTTCTCTTTCACAGCGGGCAAATGTAATCAAGAAAACTTTAAATACCCTAAAAGTTTCCAAAGTTTACAAAAATTTAACAATGTGCTTTTACGCCCACTAAAAATCAAGCATCACGGGTCTTCTAAATTCAGAATTGGCTCTTTTTTTGTCTAAATTTTTGTGCATGGATCCAGCGAAGCACGAAGCGATAATGTATTTTAGCAAAAAAATTAGCGCATGCAAGATATAGGGGTTTACAAACAGGCTATTGATCGGGCCTTAGCTGAGCAAGATCTGCCAAAGTCGCCAGAGCGCTTGTATGCCCCGATAAATTATATTTTATCGCTAGGAGGCAAGCGGTTGCGCCCCGTGCTGACCTTAATGGCTTGTGATTGCTTTGGCGGTGATTATCAAAAGGCTGTTCCTGCTGCCATGGCCGTGGAGTTGTTCCACAATTTCTCTCTCATTCACGATGATATCATGGATCAGGCACCTCTACGCCGTGGTCATCAAACGGTGCACTATAAGTGGGATCTCAACACAGGTATTCTATCGGGGGACGCGCTTTTGATCTTAGCTTATCGCTATTTTGAGTCTTACCCTCCAGAGGTGTTCAGCGCCTTATCTCAATTGTTCAGTCAGACCGCTATTGAGGTCTGTGAAGGCCAACAGTACGACATGGATTTTGAACAGCTTGAAGAGGTCGGTAAGGATCAATACTTAAAAATGATCAATTACAAAACCGCTGTTCTTGTAGGGGCGGCCATGAAAATGGGAGCTATTGTGGCCGGTGTGGACCAAGTACAACAGGACTTAATCTACGAGTTCGGTCGCAGTCTGGGGCTGGCCTTTCAGTTACAAGATGATTATTTGGATGCTTTTGGGGACCCCGAGGTTTTTGGCAAACAGCTAGGAGGGGATATTCTCAGCGGTAAAAAAACCTATCTCTATATCACTGCGCTGGAAAATGCGGACACAAATCAACGCGCTACTCTTTTGTCCTTATACGAGGATGGCGCAATGCAGGCCGATCAAAAAGTAAATCAGGTCAAAGCATTGTTTGAGGCCACAGGGGCCACTCAGGCCATCCAAAAGGCAATAAAGCAGCAGACCCACCACGGTTTTTCCCAACTTCAGCAGGCGGATTTGTCAGAGCAGGCCAAAGCCCATTTAGCTGATTTTGGGCGGGCACTGATGAGCCGAAACGTCTAAATATTTACAGGGTTTTTAATCAATCTCCACATTGTTTTACACCCTTTAGAATTATGCACTTAAGCCCTGTTTCTATTGTTGATTTATTGTATTTTTGCAACGTCAGAATTAAAAACCATAGCAGGATTCTAACTTATGGATCGATTTTCATTTCTCAATGCAGTACATCCTTCGTATATCGCTGAGCTTTACGATAAATATCTGCAGACTCCTGACTTAGTAGAGCCGAGCTGGAAAGCATTTTTTCAGGGCTTTGATTTTGCCATAGAGCACGGATCGCTTGAGGCCCTAGGTGTTGAAACTCAGAATGCCATAAATCCTCAAGTCCTTAAAGAATTTCAGGTCATCAAATTAATCGACGCGTATCGTACGCGCGGCCATTTGTTTACAAAGACTAATCCTGTTCGTGAACGCAGACAGTACAAACCAACATTGGCTTTGGAGAATTTTGGACTTTCCGAGGCCGATTTGGATCAAGACTTTGAGGCGGGCAGTATTTTAGGCATTGGCAAAACTAGCCTGCGCAATATTTGTAATCACCTGGATCAAATTTATTGTGATTCCATTGGGGTTGAATACATGTACATTAGAAATCCTGAAGAAATCCAGTGGATTCAAAATTGGCTCAATGTAAACGATAACCATCCTAAATTTTCTGCCCAGGAAAAAAAGCATATTCTGAATAAACTCAATCAGGCGATTTCCTTTGAGAGCTTTTTGCATTCTAAATACGTCGGACAAAAGCGATTTTCGATAGAGGGGGTAGACGCCATAATTCCAGGACTAGACACCCTGATTGAACAAGGTGCAGAACAGGGCGTAACCCAATTTGTAGTGGGGATGGCGCATCGCGGACGACTCAATGTCTTGGCCAATATCTTTGGAAAATCGGCCGAGGCTATCTTTAGTGAATTTGACAGTAAAGAATATGCCGAAGATGATCTTTTTGATGGTGATGTAAAGTATCACATGGGATGGACCAGTTTCAGAAAAACAGATCTCGGCAAAGAAATACGCATGGACTTAGCGCCCAACCCATCACACCTCGAGGCCGTAGACGCTGTGGTTGAGGGGATCAGTCGTGCGAAAATTGATGGACCACTGGGTGGGGATGCCTCAAAAATACTGCCTATTTTAATCCACGGTGATGCGGCAGTTGCCGGACAAGGGGTGGTTTACGAGGTCATACAGATGGCCCAACTCGATGGGTATAAAACTGGAGGGACCATACACATAGTGGCCAACAATCAGGTGGGCTTTACCACAAATTATTTAGACGCGCGCTCTTCGACCTATTGTACGGATATCGGCAAAGTGACTTTATCTCCGGTGCTTCATGTCAATGCCGATGATGCAGAGGCTGTCTGTCATGCCTTTAAATTTGCCTTAGATTTCAGAATGACTTTTGGCCGCGATGTCTTTATCGATGTCCTAGGTTACAGAAAATACGGACACAATGAGGGTGATGAGCCTAGATTTACCCAGCCGAGTTTGTACAAGGCTATAGGGCGTCACAAAAACCCAAGAGATCTTTATGCAGATCAGCTTTTGGCAGAAGGGGTGATTGATGCCCAATACGTCCCAACCCTGGAACAAACTTATAAAGATGCCCTAGAAGAGGATTTGGCGGCCTCGAGAAAAAAGGACAAAACTGTTGTCACCGAGATTCTCGCCGATGACTGGGCGGATTACAAACTGGCGACGGCAGAAGATATTTTGGCCCCGGTGGACACCCGTTTTCCTCAAAAAGATTTAGACGCTTTGGCGGCAGGGATTACCCAATTGCCCAAAGACAAGAAATTCATCAAAAAAATTCAGCGCATCATTCAAGACAGAAACCAGCGCTATTTCCAGGACAATACCTTGGACTGGGCCATGGGGGAGCTTTTAGCCTACGCCACTTTGATGAAAGAGGGGTTCAATGTGCGCATCTCGGGACAAGATGTTGAGCGCGGGACCTTTTCTCATAGACACGCCATAAAGAAGACAGAGGACGATTCAGAAGAAATTAACCTGCACAACACCCTGGGGCTACCGGGCCATATGGACATCTTTAACTCCTTACTTTCGGAGTATGCTGTGGTCGGTTTTGATTATGGGTATGCTATGGCGGCCCCTAAAACCCTGACCATTTGGGAAGCACAATTTGGCGATTTTTCTAACGGAGCGCAGATCATGCTCGATCAGTATATCTCTGCGGCCGAGAGCAAGTGGAAAATCCAAAACGGTCTGGTAATGTTATTACCTCACGGCTATGAGGGCCAAGGATCTGAGCACTCGAGTGCCCGAATGGAGCGCTATTTGCAATTGTGTTCTCGACAAAATATGGTAGTGGCCGATGTGACCACACCAGCAAACTTTTTCCACTTGTTGCGCCGTCAAATGAAGTGGAATTTCAGAAAACCGCTGATTGTATTTACCCCAAAGAGCCTGTTGCGTCATCCCGATGTGGTCTCTACTAGAGAGTCTCTAGCCCAGGGACAATTTATGCCAGTGATCGACGACCAGCACTGCGACAAACAAAAAGTCAAATCGCTGGTATTCTGTACTGGAAAGTTTTATTACGACATGGTACAGCGTCGTCAGGAAAATGGGCGTGACGATGTGGCCCTAGTTCGATTAGAACAATTGTTTCCGCTGCCAGTGGCGGAGATTGAGCAGGTCATTGCCGCCTATCCTAATGTTCAGGATTATGTTTGGGCACAGGAAGAACCCGCTAACATGGGGGCTTGGGGCTTTATGCTCATGAATTTTAAATCTGTGCCTCTGCGTTTGGCCTCTAGAAATATACACAGTTCCCCAGCAGCGGGAAGCAGTGCACGTTCAAAAGCGCGTCATAAAAAAGTTTTAGACAGTGTCTTTGACACACCCAATACACCATAAGTAACCGTTGTATTATGTTAGAAATGAAAGTGCCCTCTCCGGGCGAATCGATTACAGAAGTTGAAATTGCCCAGTGGCTCGTTGCCG
>JALRAI010000004.1:0-11153 GCA_023258055.1 Flavobacteriaceae bacterium
TCTTCCGATCTGTTCGTCATCGCTCTGTGGCGGTAACTCATGATCGCTTTCGATATAACTTTGGCATGAAGCGCACATAGCCATGCCCCCACAAATCCCGATGGTGCCCTCCGGGGCTAATTCATAGGCCCGCACCACCTCCATCAGATTCATATTCATGTCTGTGGGCGCAGTGATTTCGTGAGATTGACCCTCGCGATCGGTTAAAAAAATGGTAATGTCTTCAGCCATTTATTCAAGAATCAATCTATAGACTTAATCACGGCTTTAGGCGCCTGTTTCTTAGTGCCGTCAAAACCTTCTACACCACCCACTGTGGTGTATTTCATCACATAGCGGCGATCGGGATAAATTCGCTTATAGGCACTTTGGCACATGAGTGTGGCCTCGTGAAAACCACAGAGGATGAGTTTGAGTTTACCGGGATAGGTGTTGACATCTCCTATGGCATAAACGCCCGGTATATTGGTTTGATAATCCAATGAGTTATCGACTTTAATAGCATTCTTCTCAATCTCCAGGCCCCAATCTGCCAGAGGTCCTAGCTTAGGCGCCAAACCAAAAAGTGGAATAAAGGCATCACAATCTATGGTTTGTATGTCCTGGTCTACTTGTACCTTAATTGCCGTCAACAATTCATCGCCAAGTAACCCAACGACCTCACCCGGGGTTATGAGCCGAATTTTTCCAGCATTTTTTAGCTCTTGAACCTTTTCAACACTATCGAGCGCCCCGCGAAATTCGTTACGTCGATGCACCAAGGTCACTGATGCCGCCAGGTCGGACAAAAATATACTCCAGTCCAAAGCAGAATCACCCCCACCGGCAATCACTACATGCTTATCGCGATACTGCTCCGGGTTTTTAATGAAATAAGCCACCCCTTTACCCTCGTAATGAGCCAGGTTATCAATGGGCGGTTTACGCGGCTCAAAACTGCCCAATCCCCCGGCAATAGCCACCACAGGGGCGTGATGCTCAGTGCCCTGGTCCGTGGTCACGATAAAACTTCCGTCTTCTTGCTGCTCTAGTGTTTCCGCCCGCTCACCTAGGGTAAACCCAGGGGAAAAGGGCGCGATTTGCTGCATCAATTTATCGGTTAGATCGCCTGCCAGTATCTCTGGATAAGCCGGTATGTCGTAAATAGGTTTTTTTGGATAAATCTCGCTGCACTGGCCGCCAGGCTGAGGCAATGCGTCAATTAAGTGGCATTTGAGCTTGAGCAAGCCGGCCTCAAAAACGGTAAATAAACCCGTGGGGCCCGCACCAATTATTAATATATCTGATTTTATCACAAATTACTTTTTAAGACACCAAATTAGTATTCTAAATGACTTTGGTCTATGACCAATGTCATATAAGCTTTTTGAGCATCACAGGTCAAATGTTGACCACCTCTTTTACCTCTGGAGCATACTTTTGTATGGTCATGGCTACACCGCTCTTCAAGGTCATTTGATTGACGGAACAATCCACACAGGCCCCTTCTAATCGAACTACGACTTTTTCCTCTTCGATCGACACTAAGGCAATATCTCCTCCGTCGTTTTGCAAAAAAGGACGAATTTCTGCCAAGGCCAACTCAATTCTTTCAGTTAATGATGCTTGACTCATTTATTAGGTTTTACAGCGCTACACCCCGCCATTGTTGTTATTTTAATCGCTTCAGTCGCAGGCAATTCCTCATTGCGTCGCACGGTTTGCTCCACAACGGCACGTGTCATGGCAACAAAAGCCTCAGCCGCGGGAGTCCCCGCTTGTAAGGCGGCAGGTCTGCCCACATCGCCAGATTCACGTATGCTTTGCACTAGTGGAATTTCCCCTAAAAATTCTACCTCTAAATCCTCGGCTAGGTGACGAGCACCGCTTTGTCCGAAAATATAATACTTGTTCTGGGGTAATTCAGCAGGAGTGAAATAGGCCATGTTTTCAACGATGCCCAATACAGGTACCTGAATATGTTCCTGGGCAAACATCGCCACACCCTTTCTCGCGTCTGCTAATGCCACATTTTGAGGAGTACTGACCACCACAGCCCCAGTAATGGGTAAGGACTGCATTATGCTTAAATGAATGTCTCCGGTCCCCGGAGGCAGATCGATGAGCAGAAAATCCAATTCGCCCCAGGCGGCATCAAAAATCATTTGATTCAAGGCTTTGGCTGCCATAGGTCCACGCCAAATTACGGCTTGATTAGGCTGGGTAAAAAATCCAATGGATAAAATTTTAACCCCGTACTGCTCAACGGGCTCCATTTTGCTTTTGCCTTCGACCTGCACAGACAGGGGCCGCGCCCCTGCAACATCAAACATTATAGGGATTGAGGGCCCATAGATATCTGCGTCGAGCACCCCTACCCTAAAGCCCATTTCCGCCAGAGTAATGGCTAA
This sequence comes from Flavobacteriaceae bacterium, assembly GCA_023258055.1. GTDB lineage: Bacteria > Bacteroidota > Bacteroidia > Flavobacteriales > Flavobacteriaceae > BACL21. The sequence continues at coordinate 2,391 of JALRAI010000004.1, forward strand.
ATTTGCCGTCACAGTAGACTTACCAACCCCTCCTTTACCGGAGGCTACCGCAACAATATTTTGAATGCCTTTTATGGGTTTGCCCTTGATCAGTGCAGGCCCCTGGGCCGGCGCTGGCGGAACTTTGATGTTTATTGTCGGCGAGAGTTCCGATCCAAAAGCGTCTTGAAGTGCCTGAGTGACATCAGCCACGACCCGCTTTTTGATGTGCAAAGCCGGGGTTTTTAGCGTTAAATCGATAACGACCTCCTGACCGAATATATTAATATTGGTCACGGCACCACTCTGGCTAATACTCTGTCCTTCACCGGGTAATGTAAGCCGGTCTAAAATGTCAATAATGTCCTTTTTCTGCATGGCCTTGGCCGTATTTAGAATTGTTCTAAAGGGCAAATATACCGAGAAAATTGGTCTTTACATAGCCCTTTTACCCCAGGTTTGACCACCGCATCTTTGGTAAAAAATTTGGCAATTGACAAAAGGGGTTGGCTTAAATTAAAGGTTCAGGAATCCACAGGCGCTGTTCAAAATCCACCACACAGTCCTGTTCTACCAAAATGCCCTCCTCGGCCAAAAGCCGTTGCATGGTATCTGAACCCGCAAAGTGATGTTTGCCAGTAAGCATACCCATTCTATTGACCACTCGGTGGGCAGGAACATCTGGCATATTATGCGATGCATTCATGGCATAACCTACGGTTCTTGCAGCCCCAGGAGCACCGATAGCCCTGGCTATAGCACCATAGGTACTCACCCTGCCAAAAGGAATTTGCCGCACTACCGCATATACCCGCTGAAAAAAATCGCTTTTATCCAATTTTAAAGACGCTGCCATACGCGGATCACAGTAATTATTGATATCAGTGCGGTAATAGCCCCGAGAAGGTAGTTTACATTAAACCCAAAAGTACCAATGGGTAGTCGACGACGAAAAAAGTAAATATAAAGCAGGAGCATAGAAAAAGTCCCCAGTCCCGAGCCCAATATAGCCCAGCCGATAATCAGTGGATCAAAAAAGAACCAGCCAAAAGCACTAAAACTGATGCTGATGTAAACCCAATAAGGAATGGGCAACAAATTTAAAGTAGACAAAAGAACCCCATAAAGAAATCGATTAGCCTTAGATCTTTTGACCCCTTTGGGAATCTCACGCCTACTGTCTTTGGCCAAAACAAAGAAGTAAAAGGTTAGCGCCAGAAAAATCCCGAGCGCTACTTTTTGCAGTAAATCAACTACCTCTGGATGCCGCTCTAAATAGCGCGCAAACAAAAGGCCTACAGCGGTCTGGATACAAACAACTAAAAGTACCCCTAAGCTAAAAATAAGGGCCGGCTTGCGGCCTTGCTTTACCCCAATTTTGGCCGCGGTCATATTCAATAATCCGGGGGGAATCAACCCGATAAATGCCGCGAGATAACCCACAAAAAAATTGATTGCTGCGCTCATTAAAGGAATGGTGTTTTGCTTTTCCTTTTAAAATTAAGCATTAGAGCCCGTCTAACGAAAAACTTACATAAGTAATTTTCTTTTGCTGGGCTAAATACTGAGATTCGTAAAAGGTTTGCACCTGAGTGACGATATCTGGACTTCCCGTGGTGCCGTAAACATCGTGCTGGGCAAAGTGGATTTGCTGTCCTAGTCCATGGAGTAGCCCAAGGGTATAACCGTGCATAAACTCACTATCGGTTTTAAGGTGCACCACCCCATCTTTTCGCAAGACCTTTTGATAGCTTTTTAGAAATTCAAGATTGGTCAAACGATGTTTGGTGCGCTTGTATTTGATTTGTGGGTCGGGAAAAGTAATCCAAATCTCATCAATTTCACCTGAAGCAAAACAAGCAGTCAACAATTCTATTTGAATGCGTAAAAACCCCACATTACTGAGCCCATCGGCGAGTGCCGTTTTTGCCCCGCGCCAAAAACGCGCGCCCTTTATATCCACACCTATGTAGTTTTTATGCGGATCGCGTTGCGCCAGGGCCAGGGTGTATTCGCCCTTACCGCAACCGAGTTCTAATACAATGGGATTGTCATTTTTAAAAAACCTAGAGCGCCATTGCCCTTTTAAGGCAAATTCATCGGCCAAAAGCTCATCGCGTTTTGGCTGAATGACATTGGCAAAGGTTTCGTTTTCTTTAAATCGCTTAAGCTTATTTTTACTTCCCACAACGGTACTTTAATTATTTGGTAAAATTACAATAATATACCCGTGTAGGATTATAGTCTACTTTTGTTTTGATGAAACAAGGGCAATACAGCTTCAAAACTAACCACAAGAAAGGGGTTATACTGGTGGCCCCCTTAAACTGGGGGCTAGGTCATGCCACCCGCTGTATCCCCATTATTCAAAAACTTTTAAAACGAGGCTTTCAGGTGGTCATAGCATCGGACAAGGCCGCTTTGACCCTGCTGAAAAAAGAGTTTCCCCAGCTGCCTGCAGAGGAATTACCTCCTTATAATATTACCTACACTAAAAATCCGAGATGGTTTAAATGGCGGTTAATGGCACAAATTCCAAATATCGTCAAGGTCATGCGCTCTGAGGCCAAAGCCACCCAATCGCTAATTAAAAAATACGGCATTACCGGAATTATTAGCGACAATCGATTTGGCGTACGACATATAGGCGTCCCTAGTGTTTTTATCACGCATCAGATACAAGTGCTCAGCGGTTGGTCCACATTTATTACGAGTTGGCTTCATCAACGCATTATCAGGAGATTTGACCAATGCTGGGTTCCAGATTATGAGGGAAAAGATGCTCTAAGCGGTGATTTGAGCCATGATCCCGACTTTAAATTTCCTACGTATTACTTTGGCCCAATCAGTCGGATGAAAAAACAAAAGCTAGATTCAGTCATTGACGTGCTGATCTTGCTTTCAGGACCCGAACCTCAGCGGGGTATCCTCGAGGAAATCATGCGCAATAAATTTAAAAATCACCCTAAAAAGGTCGTCATGGTCTGCGGTGTGGTGCAAGATACTCAAACTCGGGAGGTGGTCGATGGAATTGAAATACACAACTTCCTCACCTCATCAGTTTTGGAAGCCTTAATCAATCAAAGCAAACTCGTTATCGCACGCTCTGGTTATACGACCGTCATGGATTTGGCCAAAACGAAGACCCCAGCCTTTTTTATTCCCACTCCGGGCCAATATGAACAGGAATATTTAGCCCAGAGACTCAGTCAAAATTTGATCGCTCCCTATTGCGGCCAAACCGAATTTGACCCAATACTCTTGAAGCAACTTGACAGCTATGAAGGATGGCCTGTTGGGGCTCAAAAAGAAAAGCTAAGTACTTTATTTGGCGTATTCCAGGGTAAATGAAAATTCTGAACCCACCCCAAACTGGGATTCAACGTAAATCTTTTCATTATGGGCCTCTATGAGGTGTTTGACGATCGCCAGACCCAGACCGCTGCCCCCAACGGCACGAGAACCACTCTTATCCACACGATAAAATCGCTCAAAAAGTCGCCCTAAATGTTTTTGTTCCACCCCTTCGCCATTGTCGGTAACGCGAACCAAGCATCTTTTCTGATTGAGATGATCTACAGCCACTTCAGTAGTTCCCGAAGCCTTACCGTACTTAATGGAGTTGTCAATAAGGTTCGTTAAAACTTGTTGAATACGCTCACGATCGGCGTAGACCATAATACTGTCTTTGTACTCTTTGTCAAAAACTAGAGACAACTCTTTGCTTTGGGCTTTCATTTCTAAAAGATCAAAGGCATTTTGGATGAGTTCAATAATGTTAAAGGATTCCCGCTCGAGAGTCAGTCCGCCCATTTCGATTTTGGTAATCATGTCTAAATCCTTGACGATGTAAATCAGGCGCTCTACAGCCTTGTTAGCGCGTTGTAGATATTTTTTGCGCACCGACTTATCCTTCATCGCCCCGTCGAGCAAGGTTAAAATATAGCCTTGAACCGTAAAAAGTGGTGTTTTTAATTCATGAGCCACATTGCCCATAAATTCTCGTCGATAGGCCTCCCTGTCTTTTAGCGTTGCTAATTCTAACTGCCGATTTTCGGTAAATCTTTCAACCTCTTGGGTCAATGCATTGAGGTCGGTAGTCACTAAGGAGCGGTCTTGCTGAGAATGCTCTAGGCCCTGAACATCTTGATATATTTTTTTGATTTGTCGATAGATCAATCGATGGGCAAAATAACGGATAAGCAAAAAGCTTCCGGCAAAAAACAACAGCCCAAAAGCAATCCATAGCCAGAGATAGGCCTTTAAATCGAGAAAATAATACAATAACAGGGTCAAAAAAATAGCCATAACGCTAATTATGGCTGCCAATTTTAGGGCAAATTTTACGGTTTGGGATTTCGGCGCCACCATTACTCTACAAACTTATAGCCCACACCTTTGACGGTCTTAAACCGATCATCGCCAATTTTCTCGCGTAATTTGCGAATGTGGACATCTATGGTACGTCCTCCGACAATCACCTCATTGCCCCAAACGACATCTAAAATTTCTTCACGTTTGAAGACTTTACCCGGTTTAGAGGCCAAAAGCGCCAAAAGTTCAAATTCCTTTCGCGGCAACAAAAGTTCTTTTTTGTCTTTGATGATTTTATATTCTTCGCGATTAATGATCAGATTGCCCAATTTAAGGTTTTGAGGTGCGTCTTGCACTTCTCTGAATCGGCGCAAGAGGGCCTTGACTTTACTGACCAGCACCTTGGGCTTAACGGGCTTTGTGATATAATCATCTGCTCCAGCTTCAAAACCGGCCAGTTGCGAATAATCTTCACCCCTTGCGGTTAAAAACGTGATCACTGTCTCAGATAATTCTGGCATAGCGCGCAACTTCTCACAAGCCTCTATCCCGTCCATTTCGGGCATCATAACATCGAGTATGATCAATTGTGGTTTGTGTTTTTTGGCCTGATCTAAAGCGCGAAGACCATTCTCGGCTGTGACCACAATATAGCCTTCTTGGGTAAGATTGTAACCGACAATTTCTAAAATATCTGGTTCGTCGTCAACCAGTAAGATTGTAATGTCTTTTTTCTTCATAGCCTTGTGAAAAGGATGATGTTAAAGATACATTTTATTGCTTGCAGGGTCAAATTTAACCTAATTATTAACCATAAGGTAACATTAATTGAGGCTACCGCGTATTTATAAATCCATTAAAGCGATTTAAGGATTCGCACAGGCGAACCTAGGCCAAAAACGAGTTGTGCCTTAAATTCGTCAAAGCATTTATTTAGGCAGAGATTTATTTTCTGCAAATCGCTGACCTACGCTAATTAGCCTTATAGCTCCTCAACAAGTTTCATAAAAAACACAAAAATCATGAAAAAACATGTTTTCAGCGGGCTATTTTTCCTTTTAATTCAAACAGGACAAGCCCAAGAATTAATTGTCGCCGATTTCGAGCAGCAACCGGTATTTACCGGTCTTTATTTCGACCTAGAGGACCCCAGCACGGCCCATCCACTGATCAATAATCCACAGGAGCCAATAATCAATGCTGAGCCCAATAACCAGCAATTAGGCTTTAGCTCCTATTACACGCCCTATGATGATCCCAGTACTGGACTCAGCGATGGAGACCAGGTGGGTATAACTGATGATACCGATAGCGTAGGGGCATTTTATGAGGGCAATCAAGGTTATGTTTTAAGCGATATTGACGGGAATTTTAGCCTGACCTTCTCTGAAGTTACTCTGGAAAATTGGAGCCAGACCACGGTTTATTGCAGTGTTTTTATTAAGGAATCCACCTATGAAGGCGATGGTACACAAAATGCTGCGAATTCAGATCGCCTAGCCATCTATGTATTAAACCCTTTGAGCGGTGAAAAAATTGATTTGCTTGACACTACGGGTCATGATATTGATGAACTCGATATCGAAGGGCGATGGCTAAATTTTAGCACACAAATTCCAGGATTCAACAGGGCACAACTCATTGTTGAAGCCCGCAATAATGCCAGTAGTGAGGCCTTTTTTATCGATGACATACGCTTTGAGGGTCAGCTGAGTGTTGTGGATCACTCCGAGGTAAAATCAGTGGCCGCACCCAATCCCATAGACCAATATTTTTCACTCGATCGACGTCCCTCGGATTTAAAAGAAATCTATATTCAAAATATATTTGGTCGAATTATATGGCGTGGGGATACACGACAGAACATTTGGACCATAGGACATCTCAACAGCGGTCTATACTTCTTGAATATCGCAGAGCAGGACAAAACATGGACACAGAAAATAATTAAAAAATAAAGAGGCATTGGGCTTTTTTTAACGGGTACTTGCTTCAATATTCGCTACTTTTGGGTATGACCCTAATCGAGCAAATTAAAGAGCGTATTTTTCTTCCCCTTACCGCCTCGGAGTTCGATGAAATGGCCTTATCCCTTTTTGCAGAACAATATCAGCAAGTCATAAGCTATAAAACCTATTGTGATCTTTTGGGTAAAACTCCGCAAAATGTCACCAAAGTTGAACAAATTCCGTTTTTGCCTATTGAACTATTTAAAGGACATAAGATATTACATCAAGGCGTCACGGCTCAGGCAAAATTTTTCTCTAGTGGCACCACTGGAAGCACCCCGAGTGTACATTATGTGGCGGACTTAGAATTTTATGAACGCTGTTTCAACCAGGGATTTAAAAATGTCTATGGACCAGTGGATCAATATGTTGTTTTGGCTCTTTTGCCTTCGTATTTAGAGCGCAGTGGATCTTCATTGGTCTACATGGCTCAGGCCCTAATTGAACAATCGGCACACCCCAAAAGTGGATTTTATTTAGACCAACTAAAGGACCTCAGAGATTTGATGCACGAGCTGAGCGCCACGGGACAAAAGATTTTACTACTCGGGGTTTCTTATGCTTTGTTAGATCTTGCCGAGCTGGGGCCTTGGCAGCTTCCAAAAGACACCATCATTATGGAAACTGGCGGCATGAAAGGCAAGAGAGCCGAATGGACCAAAGCGGCCTTACATCAGACGCTCTCAGAAGGATTTGGACTAACCCAAATTCACAGTGAATACGGCATGACCGAACTCATGTCTCAAGCCTATGCCAGCAGTGAGGGAAAATTTCAGACTCCACCATGGATGCGGGTAATAATAAGGGACCCTGAGGACCCCATGGATCTGATTTATGAGCGCAGTGGGGGCATCAATATTATCGATTTGGCTAATCTCTATTCATGTGCCTTTATCGCCACACAAGATTTAGGCAAAATAAATCCAGACGGAAGCTTTTCACTCCTGGGACGCTTTGACTATAGCGATATTCGCGGATGTAATTTATTGATAGAGTCATGAGCAAAGGGGCAAAAAATAAATTCCTAAGCTACCGCGGCTTGTTAGTTATTGCGGCGCTTGTAGTGCTTCGAGGACTTATAGATTTAGTTCATCTCAATGTTCAAAATAGCACACAAACCGAGCAACCCAGTAATACAGAGCAGCTCTGGATCGAAAAAGACCAAGACAGTGTTTTGGTCTATCGTCATGGACGCTCTTGGCAAAATAATTACGGCAAACCTTATCAAACCAAGCTCACGGTAAGATACGATGATGTGGCCCAAGCTATAGCCGCCCATAAGCAGATGAATCCAGAGGGTTTGACCAGTTTTTGGGGGGAACTCTACGCCCAAATGGCTCAAGAAAGTGGCCCAAAACTTGATTTGATCCTCGATGCCTTTTATCAGATCTATCTGCAACAACCCATGTCGGCGGAATTATTTGCCGAAATGGTCGTGAGTTGTATTCAAAATATCCCCTATGCCTTGGTATTCCAAGACCCATGTCAGGCTCCTGAAAATTATCAAGGTTGGATTCAAGAATTACTCGCTGAATGTCCTGATTGTTGTCTAGGAGATCAACCATTTGGCCTACAAACACCCCTGGGATTTATGCAAAATCTCAAAGGTGATTGTGATACAAGGACCGTTTTTCTTTTTAGCGTACTGAGTGCGTTTAATTACGATGTGGCCATACTCAATAGCGACGTCTACAGGCATTCTATTTTGGGCTTAAACCTGCCTTCGGCAGGACAATACAAACTCTTTCAAGGAAAAAAATATCTGGTTTGGGAGACCACAGCCCCAAATCACATTATGGGCGTGCTGCCGCCTCAAATTAGCAATATGAACTTTTGGAATGTCGTATTAACCCATTCCCCTGATCTGAATTAATTTAGCTTATCAATAAATTTAACTCATGAATGCACCACTTTTTTACCTGGCCTTATTTGAAATCATTTTTTCTCTACTGATCAGTGTGGGGGTCATTTATGTTTCCTATGGTATTCTAAGACGGGTATTTTTCAAGCAAAATGACCTCAGCGGCAAAGACATGGCCTTTACCGTTTTGACCTCGGGCCTAGTTTTGAGTATTGGTCTTATCTTAAGTGAGATCTTGCCTCAAATAACTCAGGTCGTGCGTGTTGCCACCACTCAAGGCAGCAGTCCTGATTACCAAACTATCGTGCTTTATGCAGCGCTTTATTTAACCATCGGGTTTTTAATCGCCTTAATGATCAATACCGCTGTTTTTGGCCTATTTTCATTATTAACAAAGGGCATTCACGAATATCGTGAAATACGCAATAACAATCTGGCCGTCGCCCTAATTGTGGCCGTAACCATTATCAGTATCACCTTGATTGTCAAAGAGAGTATCGCGGTATTGATCAGTGCTCTTTTGCCGGACAGGGGCATCGCCATCATCGGCAACGTCTGGGGCGCACCGGCAATCATTCGAAGACAACCGATCGGTTCGCC
>JALRAI010000004.1:11163-42652 GCA_023258055.1 Flavobacteriaceae bacterium
CATTTGGGGTCTCAAAAGTTTGGAGCCCCAAAGGATTTATAATTGCAGACTATGTGAAGACTTTAGCTTTTGGACCTCTTCGGCTTTTTAAGCTACTTTTAGAATAAGGTAATTCTTTTTACCGCGTTGCAGCAGAACAAACTGTTGATCAATTAAATCTTTAACCCCTATAGTATAGGCTCCATCGACCTTGGTTTTATTGACGTATATACTTTGCTGATCTAAAGCGCGACGGGCCTCTCCATTGGATTTTAAAAATCCTGATTTCTCAACTAGAGCAGTGACCATATCAAGTCCTGCGTCAAGATCTTCAGGACTTATTTCTGCTTGAGGAACCCCGTCAAAAACTTCTAAAAATGTGGCGCGATCCAAGCGTTTGAGTTCTTGATCGGTGGCTTTTCCAAATAAAATTTCTGAGGCCAAAACGGCATTTTGGTATTGGGCCTGTCCGTGAACAGTTTGGGTAACCTCTTGAGCCAATCTTTTTTGAAGGACTCTTAAATGAGGGGCTTGTTGATGCTCCCTAATTAGCGCCTCTACGGTGGCCTTATCTAAGAAAGTAAATATTTTTATGTAGCGCTCGGCATCTTCATCACTGGTATTGAGCCAATACTGGTAAAACTTATAAGCAGAGGTTCTGGCGGGATCCAGCCAAATATTACCCCCTTCACTTTTACCAAATTTACTGCCATCACTTTTGGTAATGAGCGGACAAGTCAGGGCATAGCCTTTGGATTGACCGATACGGCGGATTAACTCAGTTCCTGTAGTGATATTGCCCCATTGATCGCTGCCCCCCATTTGCAGTGTACAATTATGGGCTTTAAATAGATGCAAGAAGTCGTATCCCTGAACCAATTGATAAGTAAACTCAGTAAAGGACATTCCATCCCCTTCTTCCCCTTTGATTCTATTTTTGACCGAATCTTTGGCCATCATATAATTAACCGTGATGTGCTTACCGACGTCTCGGATAAAATCCAAAAAACTAAAGGACTTCATCCAGTCGTAATTATTTACCAAAAGTCCTTGATTCTCAGCACCACTGTCAAAGTCTAAAAATTGAGACAATTGGGCCTTGACGCATTCTTGATTGTGCCTTAGTGTTTTTTCATCCAATAGCTGACGCTCGCTTGACTTGCCTGAGGGGTCTCCAATCATGCCAGTAGCTCCACCAACTAAGGCCACAGGTCTATGACCACTTCTTTGAAAATGTGCCAAAAGCATGATAGGAACCAAATTCCCAATATGCAGCGAATCAGCAGTGGGATCGAAGCCAACATAGGCCGAACGCATCGCCTCATTTAAGTGCTCCTGTGTATCAGGCATTACATCATGAATCATTCCTCTCCACTGTAGCTCCTGAATAAAGTCTTTTGGCATGATTTTTTGGTTTTGAGCAAAGATAATGGCCTAATTGAAAAAACTAAAGTTCACTTGCGATTATTTCCACCTGTATTGGGGAAAACTGTACCTTAGAGCAATGATTTTGGTAACCGGTGGTTCAGGATTTTTAGGGGCTCATGTCCTGGCAGAGCTAACACAAAAGCACTCTGGGGTTCGGGCACTTTTTCGCAATCCAAAAGGGATAGATAAGGTGCGTGAAGTATTTGGGTATTACTTCAAAGACCCAAGGCCATATTTTGATAAAATAGAGTGGATTGAGTGTGATTTAAACGATATTACCACTCTTTCAGAGGCCTTAGACGGGGTTTCACAGGTATATCATGTGGCCGGTTTGATAAATTTTGAATGGCGACGTCATCGAGAACTTAAAAAGACCAATACCCTCGGGACGGCAAATTTGGTCAACTGTTGTCTAGAAGCAAAGGTGAATCAGCTCTGCTATATCAGCAGTATTGCTGCCATGGGCCAAAAAACAAATTCGCAGAACGAGGATCCTTTTGAACCTGGAGTGATCAAGGACCCCTATGGCCTGACAAAATACGGCGGTGAATTAGAGGTTTGGCGTGGTGCTCAAGAAGGCTTGAAGGTATTTATTCTAAGGCCAGGAGTTATTTTAGGTGAAGGATTTTGGCGCAGTGGAAGTGGGTTTCTATTAAAATTTGTGAGTACTGAGTCGAACTGGTATCCTCCGGGAGGTACAGGATTTATCGATGTCAAAGATGTAGCCAAGGTCGCTATTAAGCTCATGGAGCAAGAAAAACACAACCTAGCACTCACTTTGGTGGGCCATAATATGAGTTACTTAGAAGTTTTGCAAAAAATTGGCCGCGCTTTGGGCTCTACAAAACCACCAAAAAGGGCAGTACCCCGCTGGTTAGGCCTGCTTGGTCATTACATTGATTTTCTGCGTTCTCGAATAACGGGAGCCCCAGAAAAACTACCTAAGGCTTATATCGATGCTATGTTTGACCTAAGTACATATGATGGACAGCGCGCCGCATTAGAGACAGGACTCCCTTACACGCCCTTAGAAAAGACTCTTGAGCGCATTTGTCGCCTAGCGCCGTATCGTCTCAAATAAACTGCCCATTGATTGTGATTTATTGGCTGATCGCGGGAATAATATTCTGATTCAGCACCCTAGTTCTTGCTGAGTCGAGCAAGGCCTCTTTGTCCTTTTTTTGTTGTTCAGCGTCGATTAAGGCTATAGAATCCAGCGATTTTTTAACTAGAGTGAGCTCTTTTTCCACCCCCTGAAGTATCCTCATATAGGGGTCAATCTGAGCTGCATAATAGGCTGTATTTTGGGCAAATTGCAAACTGTCAATACCGTATTTCTGGTAGAGTATTGAATCTAGTTGAACCCCTCCCATGCGCAAAACTCGATTATTGTTGCTTCTGGCCGCATTTCCGATGTAAGCCTCAACAAGGATATGTACCATTTGAGACTCAGGGATGATCTGCTCAGGGACTTGAGGACGCACTACCTGTTGACAAGACAAAAACTGACCTATCACAAGGATAACTAATAAGCGACCAATAAACCTGATCAGGTTGGGGGTATTTATTTTTTTACTGAAGTCCCTCATGATATTTTATTTCCTATTAAATAAGAGTCGCTCTCCGTAGGTTCTTTGAGGAAATGCGCCATCGGTGTAAACCAATTGACCATTGACCAGGGTATGCATGACTCGTGCCTGAAACACATTGCCTTCAAAAGGAGACCACCCACATTTATATAAAATATTTGACTTGTTTACCGTCCAGGGCGCATGAAGATCCACCAGGACTAAATCCGCCTTGTATCCCGCGCGGACAAATCCCCTGTCTTTTATATCAAAAAGTTTTGCTGGATTATGGGCGAATTTTTCGACTATCTTTTCAAGCGAAATAACCCCTTGATGATAGAGCTCAATTAAGGCGACCAAAGCATGTTGTACCAAAGGACCCCCTGAGGGCGCACTGGTGTATTTGTTTGCTTTTTCCTCCTTGGTATGTGGTGCGTGGTCCGTAGCGATGACATCTATGCGATCTTCTAATAAAGCCTTGCGCAATCCAGTGCGGTCGGCCTGAGTCTTTACCGCTGGATTCCATTTAATTTTAGACCCCAAACGCGCGTAATCCTGATCGCTAAACCACAAGTGGTGGACGCATACCTCAGCGGTAATACTTTTTTTGGTGACCTCCTTTTCCGCCTTAAACAAGCCTGTCTCCTTTGCCGTAGACAAATGAAAAACGTGTAAACGCGCCCCTTGTTTTTTTGCCAGCTCAATGGCTTTTGAACTCGAAAGATAGCAGGCCTGCTCGGATCGAATTACGGGATGTAAACCCATAGGAATATCATCGCCATACTTCTGAATCTGTGTGGCGAGATTTTCACGAATAGTCGCCTCATCCTCGCAATGCACCGAAATCACCATTTTGGTGTTCTTAAAAATAGCAGCAAGAACCTCTGGGTCATCGACTAGCATATTGCCTGTGGAGGATCCTAGAAATAGTTTTATCCCAGCCACTTTAGTGGCATCGGCGCTTATCAAATCTTCTAGATTATCATTAGTACCCCCGAGCATGAATGAATAATTCGCCCAGGAACTCTGGGCCGCAATAGCAAACTTCTCTTCAACCTTTTCCATGGTAGTGGCCTGCGGCACTGTATTAGGCATTTCGATAAAACTGGTAATTCCACCAGCCACCGCAGCCTTAGATTCAGATTCTATGGTCGCTTTGTGGGTCAATCCCGGCTCTCTAAAATGCACTTGATCATCAATCATCCCTGGCATAAGATATAAACCATCAGCATCTATGACTCTAGTGTTTGAAGATTTTGCGCTAATGGTTGGGGCCACTTCCTGTATGCGATCGCCGACAATTAAGACATCGCAAGTATCGATTCTGCCTTCATTCACCACCTGTGCATTCTTGATCAATACGGATTGATTCATATGTCTAATCTGTTAAATAATTTTTTAAAGCGCATATTAACAACGCCAAAGATAGCCTCTGAAATTATTCCTTTGGACATTTTGGACGCACCTTTAGTTCTGTCTGTGAAAATAACGGGTATTTCTTTAATCTTAAACCCTTTGAGAAAGGCTTTGTATTTCATTTCTATTTGAAAGGCATAACCCACAAAGCGAATCTTCGATAAATCCATGGACTCCAAGACTTGTCGTCGGTAGCACACAAAACCCGCCGTAGTGTCCTTTATCCCCATGCCCGTAATCCATTGAACGTATTTAGAGGCCCCCCAAGACAGTAGCACACGACTCATGGGCCAATTCACGACATTCACACCCGTGATATATCGTGAACCGATAGCCATATCGTAGCCGTCTTTGGTACATGAATTATAGAGTCGTATAAGATCGTTAGGATTGTGCGAAAAATCAGCATCCATCTCAAAAATCAGATCAAAGTCCTTCTGCAAAGCCCACTGAAATCCCGCTATATAAGCGCGCCCTAGGCCTGTCTTTTTTGTACGCTTGAGCAGATGCAAATGATTGGGAAACTCAGGCATCAATCGCTCAACAATTTCAGCAGTTCCATCAGGAGAGCCGTCATCCACTACAAGTACAGAAAATATCCGCTGCAGCGAAAACACATTGCGCAATAGCTTCTCAATGTTTTCTGATTCGTTATAAGTTGGAATAATTACAAGACCTTCGGCCATCTTAAAACTTTGTCCAAAGGTACTTTTTTTTCGTCATAGGGCCTTGCGGCAAGCCATTTTGACCCATCAAAAAACTAAAAAATTAGCGTAATTTTATGAATTGTATGGAACACTTACTCCGCGCAGATTTAAACCGTGATTGGTTAACGCTTATGCTCATTGGCGCCATAGTTCTTTTAGGAATTTTGCGCTACCGATTTCCCAAACGAATGGTGGAATTAATGCTGCTTCCCATTAATGACAAATATTTTGCTTTAGAGGGCAGACAAAAGGGACTGGGACACCCCTTTAATATCGTGATGTTAGGGGTCCAAATTATGGCCTTTGGATTATTGCTTGGGTTAGTAAAAATGAATCAGGACCATAGCTACGCAAATATCACTAGCAATCTTTGGCTAGAATCCATCGATTTTGAGGTGTTTTTGAAGGCTATGATGACCTTCGGACTTTATCTTTTTTTGCGCTATAGTCTGGATTGGGGTGTAGGTTATATCTTTAATTGCCAAAAACTCTTGTCGGGGTATCGCTATGAGCGTTTGAGTTTTCATCACCTGCTTGCCTTAGTGGTTCTAATTTTTCTAACTATTGTGGTTTTTAGCCGAATTTCCTTTGAGATTATAACTCCAGTAATTTTAATCCTAGTGGTTTTTGGCCTTTTGATGACCCTAATTTACAGCCTGAGGCGTAATTCCACGACCCTATTTACAAACTTCTTATATTTTATTTTGTACATTTGCGCACTTGAAATAGCACCATATGCCCTACTGTATCAGGCAGCTATGGCATGAGGATAAATCTTAGAGGCTTATGAAGGTGAAAACTATTTTAGTGTCCCAACCCGAACCAAAAGTTGAGAATTCTCCATATTTCGACCTAGTCGACAAGCAAAAAGTCAAAATTGACTTCCGACCCTTCATCCATGTAGAAGGGGTGTCCAGCAAAGATGTACGTGCTCAAAAAGTAGATTTGAGCCATTACTCTGCGATTATTTTGACCAGCCGAAATTCGGTCGACCACTTTTTTCGTATCGCTGAAGAGTTGAGATTTAAGGTGCCGGACACCATGAAATATTTTTGCCAAAGTGAAGCAGTAGCCTATTACCTGCAAAAGTATGTAGTCTATCGCAAACGCAAAATTTACGTCGGAAAACGAACCTTTACAGAACTCTCTCCTCTGATTAAGAAATATAAGAACGAAAAGTTTCTTTTACCCTCTTCCGACAAGCTCAAGCCTGAAGTCCCTACTGTTTTAGATGATTTAGGCGTGCATTGGAAACAAGCCACGTTTTATAAAACAGTGATCAGTGATTTATCAGACTTGCGGGATGTATATTATGACATTTTAGTCTTTTTCAGCCCTAGTGGTATTGAATCTTTATTTGAGAATTTCCCTGATTTCGAGCAAAACAACACCCGTATAGCTGTGTTTGGCAATACGACCATCAAGGCCGCCACAAACAAAGGACTAAGAGTCGACATTCAAGCTCCGACTCCAGAAACGCCTTCGATGACCATGGCCCTGGAACGCTACATTAAAAGCGTTAACAACAAGAAATAACTAAGCGATCCTAAACCAGCGGACCGCCCGCCATGATTTGCTGATTGGCGTAGGATTCGAATTTTTTAAAGTTTTCTTTAAAAGAGTCGGCTAACTTGTGGGCTGTCTTGTAATAAGCCTCATCATTATTCCAAGTTTTTCTTGGGCTCAAAACTTCTGTAGGCACCCCAGGACAAACACGAGGCTGTGATACACCAAAAATCGAGTGTATGTGGTAATTGTCTTTATTGGCCTCTTCTAATGATCCATTCATGGCTGCCGTAATCATGGCACGAGTATAACTCAGTTTCATGCGCCGTCCTACACCATATGAACCCCCAGTCCATCCGGTATTTACCAACCAAACACACACGCCTGCAGCCTGCATTTTCTCACTGAGCATTTCGGCATAAACGGTCGGGTGTAAAGGCATAAATGGCGCACCAAAACAAGCCGAAAAACTCGGCACTGGCTCTACAATTCCAGCCTCAGTACCGGCAACCTTAGCCGTGTAACCACTGATAAAATGATAGGCAGCTTGACCTGGTGAGAGCTTTGAGATAGGAGGCAAAACACCAAAAGCATCTGCCGTTAAGAAAAATATATTTTTTGGGTGATGCCCGATTGAAGGAGTCTGAATGTTGGGAATGTGTTCTATGGGGTAACTCACACGGGTGTTTTGGGTGATTGAGGTGTCGGTATAATCCACATCCCCATGGGCATCCATGATGACGTTTTCGAGAATGGCACCTGGTTTAATGGCGCGATAAATATCTGGTTCGCTTTCAAGACTCAGGTTAATTACCTTAGCATAACAACCCCCTTCAAAGTTAAATACCGTGTCCTCTTTGGTCCAACCATGTTCGTCGTCTCCGATCAAACGTCGATCAGGATCAGCCGATAAAGTGGTCTTACCCGTTCCTGATAGCCCAAAGAATATTGAAGTATCTCCATCTGCGCCTACATTTGCAGAACAGTGCATCGGCAGGGTATGGTGCTCAACAGGTAAAATAAAATTTAATGCCGAAAAAATACCCTTTTTAATCTCTCCAGTATATCCTGTACCGCCGATTAGGGCAATTTTTCGCGTAAAATTTAATATGGCAAAATTGTGTTGTCTGGTTTTATCTCGCTGTGGGTCTGCCATAAAACCAGGGGCGTTAACAATCAACCAATCCGGCTCAAATGAGCTGAGCATCTGCTGGTCTGGGCGTAAAAACATATTAGAGGCAAACATATTGCTCCAGGGATACTCGTTAATTACCCTTATGTTGAGTTTGTAATTAAGGTCAGCACAAGCGTAGGCATCGCGCACATACAAGTCCTTCTGGCCCAGATACTCTGTAACGCGCTGGTAAAGGGCGTCAAAATCCGAAGGCTCAAAAGGAATGTTTACAGGGCCCCACCAAACTTTATCTTGAGTAATATTATCCTTTACAATAAAGCGATCCTTTGGAGAACGACCGGTAAACTCACCGGTATTAACAGCCAAAGTACCATTGCTGGTTTCGACCCCCATCCCTTTATCGATGGTAGCCTTTTGAAGTTCTTGTGGAGTGCATTGGTAGTGGACTTGGGCCCCAACGATACCGTATTGGTCTAGCGAAATCGATTTCGAATTTTCGTATGAGTACATACTTAAAGCGTTAGATTGTCTTGGCAAAAATAAAAAAACCCTTCGGTTATCTCTGTCTATTTAACAGACTTTATCCCCGTCTTTTTTTCCAAACACCCCAAGCGAGTGTCAACCAGCCTAGGATTAATAAAAAGCCGCCAATAGGTGTTAAAAGGCCTATAAATTTGAGGTCAAAAGGCAGTAAACTCGCAGCAGCCATAAGGTAAAGAGATCCAGAAAAAAACAAAATTCCCAGAACCATCAGCCGAAAAATCCAAGGCCGAATGCGGCTTGAAATTTTATGACTTGACCAAATGGTAATCATTACCAAAAGATGGAAGACTTGATAAAAAAACCCTATCTCAAAGCGCTTGTATTCTTCTGGAGAAATCGCCGTTTGTAAACTGTGGGCACCCCAGGCCCCTAGTGTGACAGTCATGGCTCCTAAAAGGCTTAAAGCTACTCCGTGAATTTTATCTCTGTGGTGCATTTGGTCCGATTCTTATTTTCTATATTCGTCAAAACAACTGAAGACCTTAAAACTACAAAAATTAAGACATGCGTCATATTCTTGTCATCGGTGCTGGACGATCTGCAACAAATCTAATTAATTACCTCGCACAAAAAGCAGCGGATGAGCAATTGCAAATTACCGTCGCCGATCTCTCCCTGGATGCCGCCAATAAAAATATAGAAGGCATGCCCAACACCCGGGGTATTGCCTTAGATGTCAGCAATCAATCTCAGCGCCAAACCTTAATTCAAGAGCATGATTTAGTGATCTCAATGCTTCCTGCCCATATGCATATAGAGGTCGCGAAAGATTGCCTGACCTATGGAAAACACATGGTCACAGCCTCATACATCAGTCCTGCCATGGAAGCACTCGACCCCGAGGTGCGCGCCAAAAATTTAGTTTTTATGAATGAATGTGGTCTGGATCCTGGTATTGATCACATGAGCGCCATGAAGGTGATCGATGAGATACGTGCACAAGGTGGTAAAATGCTTTTATTTGAGTCCTTCACAGGGGGCTTGATTGCCCCGGAGAGCGACACTAACCTTTGGCATTATAAATTCACTTGGAACCCGCGTAATGTCGTTTTAGCAGGACAGGGCGGTGCTGCAGAATTCATTCAAGAAGGCACCTATAAGTATATCCCCTACCATCGTCTTTTTAGAAGAACTGAGTTTTTAGACATTGAAGGCCATGGACGATTTGAGGCTTATGCCAATCGCAATTCACTCAAATATCGTTCGATTTACGGTTTAGAAGATATTTTAACTCTTTATCGCGGCACTATACGCCATGTCGGTTTTAGCAAGGCTTGGAATATGTTTGTTCAATTAGGGATGACTGATGACAGTTATAAAATTCCGAATTCAGAGCATTTGACCTACAAAGAGTTCGTCAATCTATTTTTGCCCTATTCTCCGACTGATTCAGTGGCCCTTAAACTGCGCCATAATTTAAAAATTGACCAAGACGACCTCATGTGGGGTAAACTCGAAGAACTTGATCTTTTCAATACAGAAAAAACTATTGGAATCCCCAATGCAAGTCCCGCAATGGCGCTGCAGAAAATTCTTATGGACCAATGGACCCTGCAGCCACAAGACAAGGATATGATTGTGATGTATCACAAATTCGGTTACGAACTCAATGGCACTAAAAAACAAATTGACAGCAATATGGTACTCATTGGAGAGGATCAAACCAATACTGCAATGGCCAAAACCGTGGGCCTACCTGTGGCTATCGCAGCCTTAAAAATCCTCAACGGTGTGATTAAAAATCCAGGGGTGCAATTACCCATCACCAAAGAGGTGTATACACCAATCCTTGAGGAGTTAGCTGAGTATGGGGTCGTTTTTCAGGAACATCAAGTTCCCTACATGGGCTATAACCCAAACAATGTCGCTGGATAATATGTGATTTATCGGCGGTCTAGAAAAACCATGATGAAATACATCAGGGTGGCCAGAGATCCAAGAGCAGCCACAACATAGGTCCGGGCAGCCCAGTTTAGGGCATCTTCAGCACCATTAAGTTCTTCTGCGGTAACCATGTTTTTAGTTTTTAACCAGACCAAAGCGCGTTTACTAGCATCAAATTCCACGGGCAAAGTGATTACAGAAAATACGGTAGTGGTGGCAAAAAGCAAAATTCCCAACAAAAACAAGGAGCTCCCTAGGGCCGAACCTGTTGCCGATAAAATAAGCCCCATCATGATGACAAAATTTGACAACTTACTGGCAACACCCACCATAGGCACAATAGAGGAACGCATGGTAAGCCATGAGTAGGCCTGAGCATGTTGCACCGCATGACCACATTCATGAGCCGCAACCGCCGCCGCGGCAGCATTGCGCTGATGATAGACCGATTCGCTTAAATTAACGGTTTTGTTCATCGGATTGTAATGATCCGTGAGTTGTCCTGGCGTAGAAATGACCTGAACATCGTAGATTCCGTTATCTTTTAGCATTTGCTCAGCGATTTCCTTTCCACTCATTCCATTGCGCAAATGCAACTTACTGTAATGTGCAAATTTCTTTTTAAGGGTATTGCTCACCCACCAGCTGGCCAAAAAAATTAGCCCCGCTAAAAGATAATATCCAGACATAATTTAAATCTTAAGGTTTGTTACAAAGCGTCAAAACTAATGCCAAAACAATATTAATCCATTTGTATGACATTCTGACCGAAATCTAGCTTAACCCACTATATTGACGATTTTTCCCGGGACCACGATGACCTTCTTCGGTGTTCTGCCCTGCAACTGAGCCACAGTGCGCTGGTCAGCCATCACTGCAGATTCGATCTGTTCTTTAGAAAGATCCATAGCCAGCTCAAGAGTAAATCTAGTTTTTCCATTAAATGAAATCGGGTAAGTTTTGGTGGATTCTACCAAATACTTTGGATCGTGCTCCGGATACCTCGCTGTGGCAATACTTTGTTCATGACCCAGTTTGGCCCATAGCTCCTCAGCAATGTGTGGGGCATAAGGGGCAATTAAAACCGTTAGAGGCTCAAGGATATCGCGCTCATAGGCCTTAAGGGCTGTCAATTCATTTACAGCGATCATAAAGGTACTGACCGAAGTATTAAAACTAAACTCCTGAATGTCGGCATTGACTTTTTTTATGGTTTTGTGTAAAACCTTCAAAGCCTCGCTAGATGGGGTCTGCTCAGAGACAAAAAAGGAGTCCGACGCTCCACTGTGGTAGAGCTTCCAAAGCTTTTTCAAAAATCCGTGAACCCCAGTAATTCCCGCAGTACTCCAAGGCTTTGACTGTTCTAGTGGCCCCAAAAACATCTCGTATAGACGCAGGGTATCAGCCCCGTACTGATCGCAAATATCATCGGGGTTGACCACGTTAAATTTGGACTTTGACATTTTCTCCACCTCTCTTTTGACCTTAAAACTGCCATCAGCCTCGGTGACCACCTCAGCCCCACGATATTCAGGGCGCCAATTCACAAATTGCTCAACATCTAACTCATTGCTCAAAGACACCATAGAAACATCACAGTGCACGCTTTGTAATGACCCTGAATCATAATCTTTTATTCGACCCGCGGAAACCAATTGTTTGCTATCAGCGGTGCGATAGACAAAAGCACTCTCGCCTAAGATCATCCCTTGGTTGATGAGTTTTTTAAATGGTTCGTCTACCCCTATAAATCCGCGGTCAAATAAGAACTTAACCCAAAACCTGCTGTACAAGAGGTGCCCAGTGGCGTGCTCGCTACCCCCAATGTACAAATCTACATTGCCCCAATAATCCAAAGCCTTTTTACTGGCGAATTCGGCCTCGTTTTTGGGATCCATATAACGGAAAAAGTACCAGCTGCTGCCCGCCCAACCCGGCATGGTGTTGAGCTCTAATGGGAATACGGTCTTGTGATCTATGTTTTGATTCGGCACTACACAATTTTGAGCCGTGTCCCAGGCCCACACATCAGCGCGGCCCAGTGGTGGATCGCCATCTTCGGTAGGCAAGTAGGCATCTACCTCCGGTAGGACGATCGGCAAATGCTGCGGGTCAATCATTTGAGGCGTCCCGTTTTTATAGTAAACTGGAAAAGGCTCCCCCCAATAACGCTGACGACTAAACACAGCGTCGCGCAATCTATAATTGATCATGCCTTGACCACGGCCACATTTTTCAAGGGCCTCTATGGCGGCAACACAAGCCTCAGTGTAATTCAAGCCACTGAGGAAATCACTTTGATCAATAATACAAGGATCCTTTAGCGTGTAGGCCTCATTTTCAATAGAAATATCTTTAAATATATTTGGAATAGGCAAATCAAAGTGTTTGGCAAAATCGTAATCGCGCTGATCTCCGCAAGGTACTGCCATAACGGCTCCCGTACCATAACCTGCTAGGACATAATCCCCTATCCAAACAGGTATCTGCGCCCCGCTCAAGGGATGGATGGCGTAAGCCCCTGTAAATACTCCGCTAATGCTTTTTACATCGGCCATACGCTCGCGCTCGCTGCGCTGAGCGCTCGCTGCCACATAGTGTTCTACGGCCTCTTTTTGCTCAGGCGTGGTGAGCGCGGCAACCAATTCATGCTCTGGAGCCAGAGTTAAAAAACTAACACCAAAAATAGTATCAGGACGTGTGGTAAACACCTCGATTTGTCCCTGGTGGCCTTGTAGATCAAAACGAACAGAGGCCCCGCTAGAGCGTCCGATCCAATGTCTTTGTGATTCTTTCAAGGGCTCAGGCCAATCGATACCCTCCAGACCGTCCAGTAAACGCTGAGCATAAGCCGTAATGCGCATACTCCACTGTTTCATTTTTTTGCGCACCACAGGATGTCCTCCGCGTTCAGATACCCCATTTACGATTTCATCATTGGCCAGAACTGTCCCTAAGGCTGGGCACCAATTCACCTCAGACTCCGCCAAATACGTCAGACGAAATTCACTTAAAATCGCCTCCTTTTGGTCTGCGCTAAAGCCCTGCCACTGGGCTGGGGTAAAACTAAGATGCTCAGGACTGAGAGTCGCGCTACCCTGCTGCTCAAAAATGCTGATCAGTTCGCTTATGGGCCGAGCCTTATCCATCTGGGGGTCATACCAACTTTCATAAAGCTGGATAAAAATCCACTGAGTCCAATGGTAATATTCTGGATTTGAGGTACGCACCTCTCGTTGCCAATCAAAACTAAAACCCATGCGGTCGAGTTGCTCACGATAACGCGCGATATTCTCTTGAGTCGTTTTACTCGGGTGCTGGCCGGTTTGTATGGCGTATTGTTCGGCGGGTAAGCCAAAACTGTCATAACCTTGAGGATGTAAGACATTAAATCCTTTATGGCGCTTATATCGGGCATAGATATCACTGGCAATATACCCCAAAGGGTGCCCCACATGAAGTCCAGCTCCAGAGGGATAAGGAAACATATCCAGCACATAAAACTTGGGCTTTTCTCCTGTTTCATTACTGGCGGCAAAAGTTTGATTTTGGGCCCAAAATTTTTGCCATTTTTCCTCAATCGAGCGAAATGTATACTTACTCATAATGCACTGATATAAATACCTTGACCGTTTTATCGGCCTCAAATTTACGCCTATTGACCGAAAGAGAAAAGTTTAAACCCCAGGTATTGAGTCATCCCAAAAATCCTTGTATTTTTACACTGAATCTGCCTGCACTATGAGTCGTTCCTTCGAAAAGTTTCAAAAAAGACGCTTG
Organism: Flavobacteriaceae bacterium; assembly: GCA_023258055.1. Taxonomy (GTDB): domain Bacteria; phylum Bacteroidota; class Bacteroidia; order Flavobacteriales; family Flavobacteriaceae; genus BACL21. The sequence continues at coordinate 25,110 of JALRAI010000004.1, forward strand.
ATTTCTTCTTATATCTCTGCAATCATGAGTATCGGGCTGGTTTTGTTTTTGTTAGGTTTTTTGGGCCTTATATTGATCAACTCCAAAAAAGTTGCCGACCACTTTAAGGAGCAGATTGCACTGACTATTTTTCTCAAAGATGATGCCCGCAGTGTAGAAATCGATCAACTACAACAAACCATTGTACTGGCGCCCTACACCAAAAATGCAGTTTTTGTCTCCAAGCAGCAAGCGGCAGAGGAGCACAGTGCTCTTATCGGGGAAAATTTTATGGAATTTCTCGGAGACAATCCTTTGAAAAACAGCATTGATGTCTTTTTATTGGCAGAGTTCGTCACGGCTGAGGAACTGGAAAACATTCAAAATGATTTAGTCCAAAATAGCTTTGTGGAATCGGTAAACTACGACAAGCCTCTGATTGTGCTGCTCAATGATAACATCAAAAAAATAAGCTTTTGGGCCCTGATTGTCAGCGGTGTGTTTTTGGTAATTGCTATAGTTCTGATCAACAATTCAATACGCCTTTCTGTTTACGCTAAACGCTTTACCATAAAAACCATGCAACTGGTGGGCGCCACCAAAGGATTTATTCGCGCTCCTTTTGTGCGCCAAAGTGTTTTATTTGGTGCCTTTGGAGGGCTAATCGCCATCATGGGCCTTTTTGCTGTTCTTTGGACGCTCAATGATTATTTTCCAGAACTAGAGATCATTAGTGATGTCCAAGGGCACCTGTGGCTGGCCATTTTTGTTTTAGGTGCCGGGATTATCATCAGCGCAGTTAGCACCTTTTTTGCGACCCGACGCTTTTTAAACTTACGCAGCGACGAATTGTATTACTAAGGGCAAAAGAAAAAACGTAACTTAGCGCCACGCTTTTTAGACACAATTTAAGACCGTTATGGGGGAACAAAAAAGAAAAAAGCAGCAGACCGAATCTTCGTTTGTTTTTGACAAATCCAACTACAAATTTATGCTGGCAGGCTTGGGCTTTATTGCCTTGGGCTTCGCCTTGATGGCTGGTGGCGGAAGTGACAACCCCGAAGTTTTCAACCCTGAAATCTACAGCTGGCGAAGAATAAGATTAGCGCCTGCACTGATTCTTATCGGATTTGGTCTAGAGGTGTATGCCATACTTAAGCCTGCAGGTAAATCTGAATCATGAATTACTGGGAAGCCATAATTCTGGCCGTTATCGAAGGACTCACTGAGTTTTTGCCCGTATCCTCGACAGGGCATATGATTATAGCGTCCTCTTTTTTCGGCATCGCTCAAGAGGAATTTACCAAATTATTTACCATAGCCATTCAATTGGGGACCATACTCAGTGTCGTGGTGCTCTATTTTAAACGATTTTTTCAGTCCTTTGATTTTTATAAAAAACTGTTTGTTGCCTTCTTGCCCGCGGTGGTTTTAGGCCTTTTGCTCAACGATATTATCGATAGCTTACTGGAGAGTCCAGTGACCGTGGCCGTTTCTTTGATACTCGGCGGGGCCATACTGATTAAAGTGGACCAATGGTTCGGCCAAGGTACAGATTTCGAGATCAGCTATAAAACAGCACTACTGATTGGTTTTTTTCAATGTCTGGCTATGATCCCTGGGGTCTCTCGCAGTGGGGCCAGTATCGTAGGGGGTATGAGTCAAAAGCTTTCAAGAACGGCCGCTGCTGAATTTTCATTTTTTCTGGCCGTCCCCACCATGCTTGGGGCTACAGCCAAAAAGTCCTTTGACTATTATCAGGCCGGATTTGCTCTGACCCAAGAACACATTAACCTGCTTATTTTGGGCAATGTCGTCGGTTTTCTAGTCGCCCTAATTGCCATTAAATCATTTATCAATTACCTGAGCAAAAGTGGATTTAAATTGTTTGGTTATTACCGGGTGATTATCGGCCTTGTGCTGCTGGTTTTACACTTTTTTATTCACCCCTTGAGTTTGGTTTAATGAGTGATAATCCATTTGTTCAAGGACGAGTCATCTTGATCGATAAGCCACTGAATTGGACGTCGTTTCAGGTCGTCAATAAGGTCAGATGGCTCATTCGAAAGCATTACGGGTTAAAAAAATTAAAAGTTGGGCATGCCGGAACACTAGACCCCTTGGCTACGGGATTATTGATTTTGTGCACCGGGAGCATGACCAAGTCTATAGAAACCTATCAAGGTCAGGAAAAAAGCTATACCGGTTGTTTGAAACTCGGAGCCACTACCCCAAGCTATGATCTCGAAACAGAGGTGGATCAGACTTTTGCCTACGAGCACATCACCACAGACATGCTGCTCGGGGCAACCACCCAATTCACAGGTAAAATTTTACAAAAACCTCCGATTTTCTCGGCGATAAAAAAAGACGGAAAACGATTGTATACCCTAGCACGCGAGGGCAAAACCACGGAACTGCCTGATCGAGAAATTTCTATAGAGGAATTTCAAATAACACAAATCGACCTGCCTGAGGTGGAGTTTGTGGTGCGTTGTAGCAAAGGAACCTATATTCGCTCCCTAGCCCATGATTTTGGGCGGGCGCTGGACAGCGGTGCACATTTGACCGCACTACGTCGCACAGCTATTGGGGATTTTTCAGTCGAGAATGCTGTAAGTATTGAGGCTTTTGAGGCTTCTCTCAGGGCTGAGCCCATTTAGATATTGAACCCATTGGGCAATAATTCAAACGAAACTGGCACAAAAGCTCTAAAACACTTGAGGGGCTTTAAAGTTTAAGGACCTGTCGATACACGCGTCCAAAGCTGCCTTCAAATTGAACCCACAACACCCCTTGCCAAGCGGGGTTTAATTCTAATCGATAATTGCCATGGCCCTGAGGGATGGTACTGCGATAGAGTTCTTGACCTAAAACATTGTAAATACTGATCTGAACAGCCTCTTGAATTTGACTGAGTCTAAACTCTACTGCGCCCGTAGTTGGGTTCGGTACTGCCCCTGAAATAAAACGCGTATGGTCATAATCCCCTATAGACAAATTGCCTACGTTAATGGTCCAATAGCCATCTGGCGCGACCAGAGGTCGCGCGAGGGTTTTGCCGGAATTAGCCGTGGCCTCAATATAATAATCGACTAAGGCCCCCTGATTAGGCATGACTAAATCCACAGTCCAGATTTGGTTTCCAATGGCCGTCATGGGTGCGGCCACAAAATCTCCTGAAGCCTCGCGATAGTAGACAGTCGCCTCTTGAATACCAGAGCTGTGTTCAATGCGCGCGTCAATGGTTACTGTTGCGCCCTGAGCAGCCTCATCAACTGGCTGATGGACAATCCAAAGCGGCTCGTCTACACCAATAGTATGGGTGATGCAGTGTATGGCACCAAGTAATGAAATTAAATTTTCCCCTGAATTATCGACATCAATCCCCACTATATTATAGCCGGGCAAGAGTTCTTGCCAACGCTCTAGAGCAGGAACATCCACCTCTGGGCGGTAAGTAGGGACAATCACGGTCTTGTTGATGAATACCGCGTTAGTAAAGGTGCGATAATACCCTCCATTATCCGGATATAAACCAGAACTGCTCGGTGGCGCTGGAATCCACTCAACCTTGTAGGGCGTCCCAAAAACCGAAGGGTAATTAGCGACAACCTCCTCTATATTAGCCTCGATCTGGGGCCCATCAGCAACTCCTGTAGGGTACTGACTCACCAGTAGGGTTTCTTCATCCAGCAACTTCATGTGCATGTCGATATGGTGAATAACGTCATAAGGCAAAGTGGGCATTTTGATGTATCGATCAATCCCCATGTAAGCATTCATGATGGCGTCGATTTCAGCCTCTGTTTTTGCGCTGACCCCATAAGGATTCCCCGGGGCGTTTTCATCGAGAATGAGATCGGAGGCAAAGGCTGTTCCCAGTCCATCGCTCATAAAGTTTCCGCCCGTATTGACCAGGTCGTTTGATCCCGTGTTGGTGATGTAAATAGGCAGGTTCAGCAGCGAGGCATGGGCCGAGGGCATCACGTCATCGTTTGGGCGTGGTCTATTGTAAATCCAATCGGTAAGGGCCCGCTGCCCAACATCATTACTGTAGACCGTATTGCCCGCATAATCGCGAATCCATATGGAGTCCCAATTCTCATTCATAAAAATAACCTGACTTAAATCAATACCCGCATTAGATAAATAATTTGATACTGAGGACTGGTTCTGGGTGGTGATCACAACTTTACATTCATTGACCGCTGCAGCCACTATCTGACGCAATATATTTTGGAAGTTGGGCTCCCAGGTAATCACTAAATACTCGACCTCCTCCCACTCGGCCATAGTTCGAACGGGCTCTGTAGGCGGATCAGTGACCTTATTTTGGGTAAAGGAAACACGCCCTAAGTTTATAATTTCAGTTTGTGTTAAGCCTTTAGGCAGTGGGTTTTGACCCCAGAGCAATGCTGTTACAAATACACTACAAATAAGAGCGATCTTAGAAATGCGATTCATAGAATGATATTTTTGGCAAGATAATTAAAATGAGGTTGATATTTACAGAACCCCAGTGTCTGAACCACTCCTCTGCACTCAGACCTTACCGGGACTTACCAAAAAATAAGCGCCGTGATAAACACCAACATCCCCAGTCCCATAACCCACAGGGTGTAAGGCAGAAGTTCACTGGCCTTTAATTTTGTAATACCCAATAATGGTAGGGCCCAAAAAGGCTGTAACATATTGGTGAGTTGGTCCCCGTAGGCCAGGGCCATTATGACCTTTTCTACCGGAACTTTAAGGGCGATTGCGGCCTCCAGAATCACAGGGCCTTGAATCGCCCATTGTCCTCCACCTGAGGGAATAAATACATTGACTATGGCAGCGCTGATAAAGGTCAAAATAGGCAGTGTCTGTGGAGAAGATAAGGCCACAAAATAATCGGCGATCGCCACCACTAATCCGCTGTTTTGCATCACCCCCATGATCCCGAAATAAAGCGGAAACTGGATCAAGATCCCCGAGGCCCCAGATATGGCCTCATCCACAGCCCGCAGTATACTCGCGATGCTTCCATGCAATAAAAATATCAGTCCGAGCATCAAGAAATTGAGCATGTTCGGAGTGACAATCCCACGACTCAATGCGGTGCCGTAATTATAGAAAAAGGCAATCATAATGGCTAGGCCAAAACCATAAGCCAGAGACTTTGACTCATCCCAGTTGACCCTGAAAAATGAGGATGGGCCTGCGGACGCAGATTCTTTTTTGTCTTTTTTGATTGAAGGGGTGTCCTTATCGATATGCCTATTGAGCTCAGGAATCGTGTCTTCACCCTGTCTGCTTAACCAGATCAACAGCAACGGAATACCTAAAAGCAGTAGGATAAAAATCGCAATGTTTTGAAAGCTCAGGACAGTGTCTGTATAAGCGATATAATCGGGTAAAAAAGCCCCTAATTCATTGGAAACCAAACTGCGCAAATGACCGCGCTCACCGACTTTGGCTGGGGCTGAACCACTGATGCCCCCATGCCATATCATCATGCCGACATAGGCCGCAGCGCCCACTAAGGGATAATTAATCTTTAATCCCTGAGATTGTGCAGTCTCTCCCACTTTTCGCGCCATGAGCGCCCCAAAAATCAGGCCGAGACCCCAATTAAAAAAAGACACCAACATGGTCAAGACTGAAACCAAAACAACGGCATGTGCCGTGCTCTTAATTCCTTTGGTCATGAGGGAAATAAAGCGACTCATTACAGGGCTCAACACAAGCATATGGCCCAAGACCAATATGAGCATCATCTGATAAGCGAAGACTAAAAGGTCCTTTTGCCAGATCCCCTGCTCCCAATAACCTAACAAGCTAAGCCAGTAAGGATCGGAGGTTTGTCCCTGGGTAAACAGCAAAGCCAAGACAAAGGTCAAGGCCGTGAGCAATAATGCAATAGAAAAAGGGGACGGTAAAAACCGTCTAAATAGGTTTTCTATGAGGCTGGTCAGCCGCATTAAAAGGGCAAATCATCGTGCTCATCGTCCTGATGGTCTCCTATGGGTTCAAAGGCATCCTCAGGAGGCATAGGCGGCATATTTTGACCGGGGGATTCGAGTAATTCAATACGCCAGCCCTGTATAGAATTAAAATATTTGGTTTCCCCTTGTGGATTAACCCACTCACGTCCTCTTAAATTAATCCCAACCTTTACTGATTGACCGACATTAATACTGTTTAACAAGTCCGTTTTATCCTGCACAAATTCAATCATCAAGTGCTGTGGATATTGCTCTTGAGTCGTGACAACTAATTCGCGCTTTCTAAATCCATTACTACCAAAAGTTTGGGTGGTTCCTACCAATTTTACGGTCCCTTGTATTTCCATGATTAATCTATTTATTTAAGTTTTTAATATTCGTTAATGAGGATTTGCCAAGCCTGCTGAACATCACCCTGCTCAATGAGGGCTTTGGCTTGTTGATGCGCCTCTAAATTTTTTCCGCTGTCCTTATGAGCGCCTTCAGGAAGGACACTCACGTTTGCTAATTGGGCCAAATCATTACCACAGAGCACCGTACTTTGTCTGATGGCATGGGGCAGAGCGTCAATGCCAATACCCAGATCACTGTTGGGCTTAGCCACTTCAAACAATCCTGATTTCGCTCGGGAATACCAATTCCCCCCCATACGTGAAACAAGATCTATTTTTTCTGGGTGAATTTGACCCTCATCATTGAGTATTTGCTCATCGATATGCAATCTTACAACCTCAGCCATAACTAAGTTTCCTGCCCCACCCTCAGTGCCGAGCGATACCACATCGATCACCTTACATTCGAGTTGGACCGGCGCTTCTTTTACCCTGGGAGGCTTGATTAATTCAGAGGGCTCCATGGTAAATCCGGCTTTGACAAATTCATTGATTCCTTTTGGGTACTCTGTTGAGGCCAAACTCATCTGCTGTACCATTGAATAATTGACCACATTGATCACCACCTCAGGCACTGCCTGAACATTTTCAAGGGTATGCTTAACGGTATTATCGCGCACCCGACGGGCGGGCGAAAAGATCAAAACAGGAGGCCGGGCACTGAACACATTAAAAAAACTATAGGGGGCCAAATTGACCTGTCCCTCTTGATCTACAGTGCTGGCAAAACAAATGGGTCGCGGACCAATGGCTCCTAAAAGATACCCGTGTAATTTAGGGGTTTGTAAGTCGTTTGGATCTAAATGCAACATCTCTGTAAAGGTAGTTTAAATGGGTAAATCTTAAAAAACTAGCCCACATTAATATTAACATAATTGCCTTATCTTTAATCGGAATTTCAGCCTTATGCGAACCCTTAGCGATTTTACTCGTTGGCTATTTGTCGTGCTCTCGGCTCTGATTGTATCCCTGATAGCCTGGAATACGTATCGACTTTTTACCCAACTCAAAGAAAATGAACGTCATAAAATGTCCATTTGGGCGGGTGCTTTTGAAGAGTTTCAACAAGTTGATATCACCAATAAAGATTGGAACAGCAAGCTAATTCTCAATATTCTTCAGAGCAATACCACCACCCCGATGATTCTTTACACCCACAAAGAAAACGCCTACTCGGTAAACAATCTATCCCAAGAGGTATTGGAAGACCCTGAAAAACGCCAAGCACTTATCGAACAATTTAGTTCAGAATTCAATCCCATTGAAATCCGCTATAATAATGAATTGCTCCAGACTATTTATTACGGCAACTCTCCTGCGATCACAAAAATCAAATACTACCCCATTGTTTTATTGATTATTCTCATGTTGTTTTTTATGGGACTTGTTTTTTTCTACAACACCTCAAAATCAGCAGAGCAAAACAAACTTTGGGCAGGAATGGCCAAAGAAACGGCGCATCAAATCGGCACTCCACTGTCTTCATTGGTGGGTTGGACAGAACTCTTAAAAGCACAGGATATACCCAAAAATTATATCACTGAAATTGAAAATGATATTAATCGCTTAAAAAAAATCACCGATCGATTTTCAAAAATAGGCTCAACGCCCACCCTTGTGCCCATGGATATAGTGGCGCTAACCAAAGAAACCTGTGATTATCTCAAAAGCCGCAGTTCAAATTTGATCGAATTTAAAATAGAGCTTCCGACCAAGCCCATCGAGGTGGCGCTTAACGCTGAGCTGTTTAGTTGGACGCTCGAAAATTTAGTCAAAAATGGCATTGATGCCATGCGGGGCCAAGGGACTATTGCCATCGAATTGAGTCAGCAAAACAAAAGTGCTGTACTGCATATCACCGATAGCGGTAAAGGCATACCGAAAAAGTATTTCAATAAGATTTTTCGCCCTGGATTCACCACAAAAAAACGAGGATGGGGACTAGGCCTCTCACTGGCGCGACGCATTGTTGAGGATTATCACCGCGGCAAGATTCGCGTATTAAAAAGTGTTAAGGATCAAGGAAGTACCCTTGAAATTAATCTTCCAGAAATCACCACATGATCGCCAAAGAGTTTGTCATACATCGCGCAGACATCAACAATCATTGCCCGAATTGTTTTTCGGCAAGAGGCATGGTTTTTTCCTTTATACAAAATCAAAAAGAGAACTCTTGGATGATCCGCACCGAGAAAGAAATTCAAGAACAGCTCTTTTGTCAACACTGCAGCCAAGAAATTTATCCCGGTTCCTGGGACGATGCCATAGAACGTGTCTACGCCTATCAAAAAAAGTGCTTTACCCCAATGCGCTCGGGAATAAAACTCAAAAAGAAAGGAAAAATCGTTTTAGGAATTGCTTTGGCCCTTGTCTTAGGGGGCTTGAGTCTTTGGCTTAGCCTCGGTAATGTTTGGCAATAGTCTCTGCCAAGGCCTGGAATTCTTCAGGAGTTAGCGCAACCTTTTGAACAAATCTGATGTCTTCCATGTGGTTTAGCGGGATCAAGTGCACATGCACATGAGGAACCTCCAGGCCGATAACCGACATGCCGATGCGCTTACAAGGCACGGCTTTTTCTAGAGCCAAAGCGACCTTTCTAGAAAATTCCATGAGCCCCGTGTAGGTTTCGGGGTCCAGATCAAAGAGTTTGTCTACCTCTTTTTTGGGGATACAAAGGGTATGTCCTTTGGCGTTGGGGTTAATGTCCAAAAAAGCCAAAAAATCATCCGTTTCTGCTACTTTATAACAGGGAATACTGCCTTGGATGATTTTTGTAAAAATACTGGCCATGACTAATCTCGGGTGATTTGAATGATTTCAAAATTCATCACCCCATTAGGCACCTGAATCGCGGCAATCTCACCTACTTTTTTACCCAACAGACCTTTGCCGATAGGGGAATCCACAGAGATTTTACCAGACTTCAAGTCCGCCTCGCTTTGGGCGACTAATTTATAGGTCATCTCCATATTGTTCGTGGTGTTTTTGATTTTTACCGTAGAATGCACCAATACCTTTGAGGTATCTAACTGAGATTCATCTATAAGGCGTGCGCCCGCAAGAGTCTCCTCGAGCTTGGCAATGCGCAATTCAAGTAAGCCTTGAGCTTCTTTGGCCGCGTCGTATTCAGCATTTTCGCTCAAGTCCCCTTTATCGCGCGCATCAGCAATAGCCTGTGAGGCCTTTGGTCGCTCTACATCGCGCAAACGGTCTAGTTCATCGCGCAATTTTTTTAATCCTTCTGCCGTGTAATAAGATACTTTACTCATATCGTCTCATTTAAAAAAATATCCCCAAACCTCAGGTTTTGTTGCTTAAGTCGGCCTATATTGTTGGGAATAAAAAGATCCCATACGTGATGGGATCTTTGACAAAGATATAAAAATTTTATTCTGATAACTTTATCGTACATTTCACTACTGAAACAAAATTGCGCCTTTTGATCCAATCGAAAAACAACTTTTATCGACAATCCTTGGGAGTTTTAATCGCACTTGTCTTTTTTGGCTGCAGCGGTGAGGACGATAACAGATTGATCAATAATCCTTATTTGAATCAAATTCCTGTCTCACTGAATTTAAACCTCAACCTACCTCAGTACAACGCCCTGAAATACCCGGGCAATTTTGTGGTTTTAAGCAACCAAGGCATACGCGGGGTGGTTATCTACAATGTCAATAATAGTCTGTACACCGCTTTTGATTTAAGTGACCCCAATCACAGTCCCAACAATTGCTCAACTATGACCCTGCAGGGGGTGGTGGCCAGTTGTCAATGTTCGGACAACAACAGTTACGACCTGGTTACTGGACAGCATCAAAGCGAAACCCAGGCCTACCCCATGCTCCCTTATCGGGCCCAGCGCAATGGCGATGTACTAGTAATCACCAATTAAAATCCAAGGGAAAGCCCCGCCAAGATATTGAATAGTGCTTGAGGATAATACCCCGTACCCTCTACGGTGGTGATTGTTCCTGGCACAGAGAAATCATCGTCATAGGTGTAGTAATAACCATTACTGCTAAAGGCTGCGCTAAAAATATTATTGGCCAAAATTTCGACAGACATGGACTTTCCAATGAGCGGTTTTGCCCATGAATAACTTGCCGAAATATCATGAACCGTATAAGCGGGCAACAAGGAAACAGCACTCTCGGTATTGCTCATAAACTGATCGCCTACATGACGCGTGGTCCAAGCAAAACGCCCGCCTTGAAATGGGGTATAAACCACAGTGCCACTGGCAATTAAGCTCGGTGCAAACGAAATGTCTGTAGTGCCCAAATTCTGCAATACCCCATCAAAGGAGCTAATAAAATCAACATTTTTATTACGACTTAGAGCCACCGCAGTTTGCACAGTCCATTGATCGGAAAGGGCCCATGACCCTTCAGCTTCAAGTCCGGTGCGATAACTGCGGCCACTGGTGGCGCGAATAGGCGCTCCGCTATTGTCAATGGCCCCGGTAAGAACCAGTTGATTTTGATAATCCATATAATAGGCCACTAGGCTGTAATGATAACTTCGGCCTTGAGCGCTGCGCCCTTTTGCTCGCCAACCCAGTTCAAAGTCATCCAGTCTTTCTGGGGTAAATACTCCTTGCTCAAAATCACTGCGTCGCGGCTCTCTGTGCGACCTTCCAAATGAGGCATAAAGGAGCTGACCTTTACCAAAACTCTTGGTCACCCCGAGCTTTGGGTTAAAAAATGCATACTGCTGCTCTATGTTCAAGGGCACAAGATCAGAGGTAATCCCAGAGGTGCGGTAACTGATCCATCGCTCTTGAAGATCGGCATAAACAGACCAATTATCGTCCAATCGCCAGTTTATCTTTGAAAAAACACTGGTTTCATTTTTATCGCCATTTCCTGAGTAATAGCGCTGTCTTGGATTGGCCTCGGGTGCATAACGAGCCCAAATTAACTCCCCAAAATGGTCGCCTCCATAATAACTGGTATAAACCCCGGAGGTCCAATCAATGTGCGCTGAATTATAATTTAGGTGGGCGTTTAAGGCATAAAAATTATTATTCAGCCAGCGGCGGCGCACCAAATCCGTGGCAGAAATATTTTGGCCCTCAACCATCACAGGGTTCAATCCGTAGGTCTCTAAATCAGCATCACTACTGTATAGCACATTTTGACTGTACCAAGAATCCACGTACTCTTCAAAGAAGCCTCTACCGTGGGTATAATTTAGCGAAACTTGACTGTCCCAACGCTCGGACAAGTCCTGACTCCACAGGAACTGCACATGATCTTGCTTGTAATTATCCACCTGCTGATCGTAAAAGCCCTCGAGATTGCCTTGATCGTCAAATTGTGCCCCTGCTGGATTAAAGCGTCTGTTTTCATCCAAAGTTGCTTGATCTATTCCATACCAAGACTGATAGGTAATCTCGCGCCCGCCAAATCCAATCAAACTCACCTTACTACGCTCGGACTCATAATCTCCCTGTAGCCAGTAAGCCGTCAGATCACTGGAGGCGCGCTCGATATAGCCATCACTGTCGATTTTGGACAGGCGTCCCGAAAAGGAAAACCCATCGGCCAGAGGTCCTGAAGAGAATTTTAGATTGTGTCTTTGGGTGTTAAAAGAGCCTCCGCTGCTTTGAATTTGCAAGCTGGGTTCATTTTGAGCTTTAAAGGTGGATAAATTTAAACTTGCCCCAAAGGCTCCTGGACCAAAGGCGGTACTGCCCACTCCGCGCTGAAGCTGCAATTCTTCAACAGACGAACCTAAATCGGGCAGGTTGACCCAAAAAACCCCTTGACTTTCCCCGTCGTTATACGGGATACCATTAATACTTACATTCACGCGGGTGGCGTCACTCCCCCTGACGCGCAGACCGGTATATCCTATTCCTGCGCCTGCATCACTGGTGGCCACAACCCCAGGTAAATTTTGAATCAGATAAGGCAAATCTTGCCCCAAGTTCAGGGGCGCCAAATCTTGGGCCGTAAGATTTGATTGAGTAATGGGGTCCTGAACTTTGGCTTTGGTGGCCTTGAGCAGAACTTCACCAAGAGTTTGCACTTGTGTCGAGTCTTTAGGTTGTGGCTCTTGAGCCAATAGACTGCCGCATAGACTCCCTACGGCCAAGGTTAAAAATAAAGGTTTCATTCGTAAACGATTTACGAATAAAAGGGGCCATTATTCTGTGGTTAATGATTAAATGTTGTCGCACTAACGACTTTTTTACCAGAAGCTACTCTGGTTTATTTCCTAAACAGCATTACCTGTTCAAGGTTCTATGGGTATAATCTCAGCCGGCTTTTCTCCATTAGGTTATTGAGCCAGCACCCCTTTGAGATGTGAAACAAAATTACATAATGGGCCTGAAGAACCCAAGATTCTGTTTGTATTTTATTTGGGAATTTTAAAGTCCCATTTATGGAGCATTCCACCTGAAATCGGGACAGTAAAACTCTTTGGTACAAATTTCAGATGCCCACAGACGTCGGGTTAAGTAAAAGCAATGCCTCCACAATAATTCAAGGCTAACTCAATGGCCGATGGGCCTTATTCAAGAGGTCGTTTACTGTTTTGACCGGATTAAATGTCTCTAGAGGAACTGCGACAAAAACAGTATGCCATTTAGCCATGGCCCCATTCCATAATCCTGGCAGTTCTAGAGCCTTTAAAGGTCGGCCTTGATGATTTTTTCGAGCAATAAAACTCATGTGCACATCCCTATATTGCATTAGGTCGTAAGGTGCCCCGAGATGGTCACGCAGGCCGCATACCAAATCCACTGGGTTAAAATGAGTCGCTTGCGCTAAGACATCCATATGCCTTTTGTTGTCCTTATCAAACTGCGCGCCTTCTAATATTTGAAGACTGGCCCCCTGTTGTTGTTCTTGTATCCAATATGGTCCCCCGCCCGGTGCCCCAGTATTGGCCACTACCCCGCAAACCCGAATCGGCCGATAAAGCATGTCATAGGCCTGCTGTGGTGTTTTAGGTAAGGTGCGCGTCCCCAAGTTTTTCCAAAGAAAGGCATTTAACTCATCCATAGAGACCTCTTCAGGCCTAGTGGACAAGGCCTGGAGATAGGTGTGGACTTTGCTTTGATAATCCAATAAAACTCCCGCGAGTCCTTTTTTGTATAGGGCCATTTCAGGCACGCTCTCTTGAGCCATCACATTATCTATATTCTTGATAAATACGATGTCGGCATCGACCTCATTTAAGTTCTCAATTAAGGCCCCATGTCCGGATGGGCGAAAAATCAGACGCCCTTGATCGTCGCGAAAAGGCTTGTTTTCTAAATCCACCGCAATGGTCTTAGTGCGGTCCTTTTGAAAAGAATAGGAGATATGAAAACTCTTTTTGGTTTGGCGCTCTAACCTGGATTGTACCCGTGAAAACTCATTTTTAAAGCCATCCAGATGCTCGGGTGAAAAAGTAAAATGGGTATAAACCTCATCCTGCAGGCCTGTATAAAAAGTCCCCTCGAAGAGCTGTTCTTCAAAGGCAGAGCGTGTATTTTTTTTATAGCGATGAAATGGAATCAATCCCTTAGGCAAACTCCCATAATTGAGTCCTGGCTCCTGAACTAAAACGGAAACAAGAGTGTAAAATCGCTTCTCCTTAGTCCAAGTTTTAAACTCTGGATAAAGTTGGCGTACCTGTTGTCTGATGAGTTTGATGAAAGGAAATTCATTGATATTACTGTAAAATTTTGCCACAGCCTCACGCCCGGGCTGATCGAGATACTCATTGAGCTGATCTTTTTCCGGGTCAAATGAATTTAAAAAGTCAAATAGAAATCCAAACATGCGTGTTGCAGCCCCCGAAGCCGGCACAAACTTTACGATCTCGAGGTTTGTGGATTTTTCGTCGTAAGACTTAGCCCAAGTACGCCATTGATCGTGGTCAAATTCGACTATTCCATCACCAACAGTGGCAGGGCGCAACACATTAAGGGAAGGAATTCCCTGCTGAAACAACTTAATTTGCTCCAGCACCTGGGCCTTGTCGAGACCCAAATCTTGAATATCCTCTATATCGCGATTATCAAACATACAGCTGAGTCCACGTTTTATTAATGAATTGACAGGCCTGGGTCATGCGTTGCTCAAAAGCCCCATCAACCACCACATAATCGAGAGATTTTTGATCTAAATAGTTTTTAAAGATACTGAATATGCCTTGGCGCTCCAAGGGACGATCGCGCAGGTCATCCGCTTGCCAAGGAATATCAGGTCTTGTGAGTAAATAAACTATTTTGTCTTGCTCAGCCGTCATTTGCTGGGGTATTTCACCCCAACTCGGGCCAAAATAATAGGTAAAATAAACGGCAAGTTGTTCCAGATTAGTATCCATAAATACTGGAGCGATGCTCTGATGGTTTGTCTTTTCTAAAGCCGAAGTTAAGCCTTGTTGCTGGGCCTGAAATTGGCCACTTATAAGGGGGGCTATATCTTCTTGAGACACTTTGCGCTTTTGGGTATCCCAAATATTTTGCGCGTAATCTCTTAAATACTCTTTGACCAAGACCCCTTGATAATGCTGGGCCAAAGCCTCCGCAAGAGTTGATTTACCACTACACTCTGGACCGAATAGGACAATTTGAGGGGGTATTAATTGGGATGGTATTGAATCAATTGAAACGATAAGGCTGAGATTTTGGGGCGATTTTCAGGCTTTTAATGATTTGCGCCAGGCCAGTAAACCTTGTATGGCTAAAAAAGTAAAGATAAGATATTGCAGCGAAAGCATTCCCAAACCACGGTAGGCATAAAGGGGTACGGTAATTACATCGCCAATGATCCATAAGGTCCAATGTTCAATTTTTTTATTGGCCATATACCACATCGCAGTAAAGAAAATACCTGAAGTGACCGTATCGACATAACTATACCACTGCATGTCGTAATCAAAGCCGCGATATACGCCATAGGTGACCCCTACTGTGATCAAAAAAAAAGCAAAACCCACAAAGCGTTCTCTTGTATCGGTTCTGCTGATTTTATATTTCGGCAGGGTCCCCTTTAGTCGGGTCCATTGGTACCAGCCGTAAATACTCATAAGACTGTAGTAGACATTCATCATCATATCGCCAAAGTACTCGGCCTGGTACAATAAATATACCGTTAGTGCGGTGCCAATAAGCCCGGTGGGATAGACTAAAATATCTGCTTTTTTGGCATACCAAACACTCAGTATACCGCAAATAAAGGCAATGAATTCAATGAGGATTTGCAGCGTCCCAACAGATCGATAAGGCCCGATAATAAATTCGATGATTGTATCCATAGGTGGCTTATTGGGTCAAAGATAAAACTTCCTCCATTGCTGTACCCACCACAACCATATCTGCACCAGCGCTCCAGGCATTATGAATTTGATCCAATTCACGCAAGCCTCCGCCCACAATTAATGGCAAGTCTGTGGCCATTTTGACCCGGCGAATAATTTCGGCAGGAACTGGATTATGCGCCCCACTTCCGGCTTCTAAATAAATCGCTTTTGCCCCCATATGGTAAGCGGCCATAGCTCGGTTCAAGATCTTTTCTGGATCATCTATAGCCAGGGGGTGCGTCCCAGTGACCCGCGCCACAGCACTGTCCACCCCACCATCAATGAGTAGGTAGGCTGTGGCAATAGTCGGCAGCTGCATGGTCCGGAGTATGGCTGCGGCGCGCGCTTGCTGACCAATCAAGTATTCAGGATTGTTCCCTGAGACCAAAGACAAAAACAATAAGCCATCGGCTAAGGGGCTAATTTGCTCCGCATCACCAGGAAATATCCACAGCGGTAAATTGCTCAAATTTTTAATCGTCCGAACCAAATCCTGAGTCAGCCCGGGCGCTACTGTACTGCCTCCTACAAAAAGGTGACTGGTTTGCCGGGGTAAATTTCTGAGTAATTCTGGGACCATCTCTAAAGGGCACTTATCAGGATCAACCAGCACACTGAGTTGCTTTTGGCCCTGTTTAATTTGGGAAATCCACTGATCAAGTGGATGAATCGGACTTAGATTATTCTTCATGATCTGTGCCGGTTGTTCTATCTTTTGTCATCCCACAGATATAATCGCCCAGTGCAAAGCCTTTATAATCAAATAGAGCTGTTTTGGCCTGTGTAATTTCGCCTTTAGCTAGAATATAGGATGAGGCCTTTGATTCCGGGCGCCAGTCACTCAGGGCAATATCACTTAAAAACCCTAAACCTGGTATTGAGGCCATTTTATAAATGCTCTCTTTGGCCGTCCAGACATGAGTGTATTGATCAATAGCACTGGAGACGAGTCCATTTAATTCTGGCGAGATTCCCCCACAGAATTTATGGGCGATGCGCAAAATCTTTTGGCGTCTTAATTCTATGTCGATGCCCACATTATAAGGGGCCACGATTATGGCGGAGCGCGCATGTGAATGGGTTATTGAAATCTGCCCTCCTTGGTGCAAAAAGGGCTTGCCAAAAGAATTGTAGTACAAATCTTCGTCTGATAAACCCGCACAATGCAGTAATGCACGTACGCTGAGAAACCCTTTACGGTGTACAGGGCTTTTCATCGAATCAAGTCGCTCTCTACTGTGGACACTCAATTCGCTCAAAGCCAATAGTTCATCTTCAGATTCTGAAATGTCCCAGAGGTAAACACTAGCCTTGGGCCAAGGGTTAATGGTTGTTAAAAGTGGCATTGAGTCTAAAAAATGTTCCGTACTTTTGTCGGCAAATTCGAATCCATCAAATATAACAATATGCCCACAAAGACAGTGCCTTACGTACCGTATAAAGTGAAAGATATGTCCCTAGCTGCCTGGGGACGCAAAGAAATTGAACTGGCCGAAGCAGAAATGCCCGGACTAATGGCCTTACGCGCCGAATACGGCGACAGCAAACCCCTTGCCGGCGCCCGTATCGCGGGTTGTTTGCACATGACCATACAGACCGCTGTGCTGATTGAAACCCTACAAGCCTTGGGTGCCGAGGTTACTTGGAGTTCATGCAACATCTTCTCGACTCAGGATCAGGCGGCCGCCGCCATCGCTGATGCCGGTACTGCAGTTTATGCATGGAAAGGTATGAACGAAGAAGAATTTGACTGGTGTATCGAGCAAACCCTGTTTTTTGGCGAAGACCGTAAGCCACTGAATATGATTTTAGATGATGGAGGTGACCTCACCAATATGGTTCTGGATCGCTACCCGGAGCTCGTGGCTGGGATTAAAGG
>JALRAI010000050.1 GCA_023258055.1 Flavobacteriaceae bacterium
AAAATAAGCCTGATCCTCAAAGTTTCTGTAGGCTACACTTAGGTTGTATTGCCAATGATCGGTTAAAACGCCACTCAATCCTAAGCGGAAAATCTGACGATCAATTTGCGGTTTTAACTCCAGGCCAGGTGCTAGAAAGGCCTGCGCCTGGGTCAAAGTACTGGCTTGATATTGTTTGTACTGCCCACTAAAGCCCAGATGTGCCTTAAGACGGCGCCCTACAATGGGGTAACTCAGGTCAATTTT
Source organism: Flavobacteriaceae bacterium (assembly GCA_023258055.1). GTDB lineage: Bacteria > Bacteroidota > Bacteroidia > Flavobacteriales > Flavobacteriaceae > BACL21. The sequence goes on from JALRAI010000050.1 coordinate 247, forward strand.
AGGAAAAAAACGCAGCGTACTGTTTTGATCACTCTTATGCCCCCAAACCTTGGCGCCTAAATTCACTTTCAGCTTGCCAAAATCAATATCGGTCTGCACGCCCATATCGACGTTTAGGGCCGTGTAATCCGCTGCAGTAATTAATGGATCGTCTAAACCCAGACTCATACTTAAAAACGAAAAGCTTCCACTTAGGGCAATAATTCGTTTATCCAAAATAAATTCTGCCCTCGGTGCCGATGTCAAAGTCCATTCTCTAACCCCATAGCGATCTGAAAAAACAGTCAATTCATTGTCCAGACCGGTGAACCAACCTCCATTAGATCCCAATCGATGATATAAAGTCCCCCTTTGATAGATTTGACCAAAATCTTCAGCAATCAAGGAATCTGTAACTATAGTCGCGGGAATCCCATACCACTGCACCGCAGATCGATTTAACGACAAACCCAAAATCGAACTTCTGCCCGCTAATTTGCTGCGCCATTGAGTGCTTAGACCACTCTCTGACCAATCCGCAGGGAGTGACACACCCTTGATTGGGCCCTTGAGCTGCTCGTGATTTACAGCTAGGCTTAGATCAGCTTCTTTGCTCATCTCATGCGATAAAAAGCCTTCAATTCCCACCGATGCCTTTGTCCCTAACCAAATCCTAAAATAATTTGGCAAATGATCCGTAAGAGTTTGCTTTGACACTCGCGTGGGAGCAAGTATAGCCGCTAAGTCCGTGGCCTTAAATTCCAAAACTTCATGTTTGTAATCAAACTCAGGTCTTGGAGGCAGATGGTCTCCTTGGTCTAAGCTAGGCCATTTGGATTTTGGCCGTAAAACTATGGTTGGTGTATAAGATTTAACCACATCGACTACCTCTGTGGCTACTCCTGTACTATCGATAGTATTCTGCGCATTAAGGGAAAAATTAAACAGTAATAGCCCCACAATTATTAAGTGGACAGCAGTCTTTTGAACAAAGAGGCCCCCTAAATGAATAAATCGAATAAGCGCGGTATGAACCATTTTGCTATTGTTTATTTTTAATTTTTGGCCCAATAGAGTCATGCTCTATGGTGATGTCAAGGCCCGAGTTTTCTTGGCGTTCCATCTCGGAAAGTCGCGCTATTGCCTCTTGTTGAAGCTCCGGAAAATCACGCACATTGTCCCGAATATTTTCAAGGATAAATCGGGCTTGAAAAGGGTCGGATAAAGCTTCAAAGTTAGCGGCCATAAGCAGTAATCCGCGGGTGGCATAATGACCGTAATTAGCATAATTCTGCGCTAATTTTTGAATTAAAACGTTCGAGCCCGCATAATCTTTATCCAAATGGGCAAAATAGGCCTGAGCCAAGGCAAATTGAGCCCCATATTGACCTTGAGCTATTTCTTCCAGCCCTTGATATTGCTCGCGGGACAACTCATAGGCGCCTAATTCAAAATAACTCCAAGCCGCAATGAGGCGGGCTTGCGACAAAAGAGCCGCATCACCATCAACCGATAAATGATCGACAAGGGCCTGAGCATAGTCGTTTGTCTTTTGCCAACGCTTATCTTCACTGGATATTTGCATCAGGTTACTCAAAGCAAATGTGCGTTGATCCCCGTCAAGCGGTTGATCTAACAATTGTCTTAAATAGGGCTCTGCTGTTTCATGCTCTTGAATAGAGATATAGTGCCGAGCTACTCTAATGAGCGTAGGAATGACATAGGATGGATTTTCATCGGCCTTGATTACTGGATCCGCATGAATCATAGCCTGTACTGCATTTTGCTCGCGCCAATATATTTCTGACAAGAAATAATGGGCCTCTAGGGTATAACGTCCTTGAGGGTAATTTTCCAAATAAGCCTCAAACCTTTGGATGGAAAGTGAATGATTCCCTAAAGTGTAAGCTTGTTTAGCAGACTCAAAAGTCGCCTGATCCAATACTGCATCCTCAACTGAAACAAAATCCAAAGCATTGACCCATTGACCGTATTCCTTAACCCGACCCAGGGAAATAAATGTGTTTCTTGCCGTTTGAACCGCAGAAATCGCCTCTTGCGTCCCAGGATATAAATCAACTAGAGATTTGAAATAATGGAGCGCCAGCTCAAAATCTTGTTTGTTATCGGCAATTAATCCCAAATTTAGATAGGCCGATGCCGCAAGTGGACTGTTTTTATGATTCGAGATTAGTGTCTTAAACTCAGCTTCAGCCTCAGGAATTTTTTCCAGATTCACATAAGCGCTTCCCAGCCCGTGATGCACCTCATCAAGGTAAACTGAATTTGGATAAGATTTTAAAAAACGGGCAAATCTTTGCGCCTTGGCCTCTAAACCTTCTGTAAATTCCAAACAAAGGGCCCCCTGATAATCCGCATAGTCCTGGTTCCAAGCTCCCAAAGACTTTACCTTTTCGTATTGTATTAAAGCCAGAGCATATTGTTTTGTAGCAAAATAACAATCGGCAAGACTGAGTCGTGCTTCATTTTCCTTTATGGCATTTGCTTTCTGATCGAGGTAATTCAAAAAGGCGCTTTGCGCTGAATCATAATCTTTTAAGGCCATAAAGGCATAGCCCATTTCAAAAGAGAGCAAGGGATATTCCCCCGCCTTTTTAAAAGAGGCTAATTTTTTCAAACCACTAAAGTTATCCAGCGCCTTTTGATAGGCGCCCGATTCGCTTTGAATCACTCCAGACCAAAACCTCGCCTGTCCAGCAATCATAGTGCTGGATTTAATGCTTTGAGCTTTTTCAAAAGCATCTAAGGCCAAGACCAAATGACCTAGGTCATAATGCTGCAAACCAAGCAAAAAATGGGCGCCCTGAAGGGCCATCATTCGCTGATTGCCCAATTCATTGGGTAACAATAAGGAGGTATCACTCAAGTAGGAGATAACCTGATTGTAATCCTGGCTTTCGAGTAAACTGCTGAGCCACCACTGTTCGACCTCAGGACGCTTAGGGTGCTCGGGATAACGCTTAAAGAAAGACTCCAAAACCTGAGGAACGCTCGTATAACTGAGCCTTAAATCATAGGTAAGTTTGGCGTATTGATAATGAGCTTCAGGGGCAAAGGCTTGACCTAAATCAGGCTCACTGGCCTTTTTGTAGGCATTCATTGCCTCTGTTTTTTGATCCAAGGCGAGATACGCCCCAGCCAGAACATAGGCCAATTTCTGAGACAAATTCCCGCCATCTTTAACCTGACTTAATAGGTCGATTACTTTTTGAAATTGTCCAAGCGCCGCGTAGGATTGACCGAGATAATACAGGTTTTCAAAGTGCTCTTCACTCCCGGTGTGGCGCGCAGTCACATTGAGTGACTCTTCTAAATAATTAATCGCCAAACCATGGGCGCCTAATTGCCCGTAGGCGCGTCCTATAATGCCGTTTAACGAGGCCTGATTAATATTGCGCTTTTCTCCCGAAATCTTAAACCCATCCAATGCGCGGATACCCCATGCGGCGGCCTGAGCATAGTCTTGACTGCGAAAAGCCAAGTCCGCCATCAACCCCCATGCTTGGAGCTCATCGCGGCTTTGCTGATCAATCTGTGCCAAATGCGTTAGAGCCTTTTGCCAATTTTTATTTTGGTATTCAATGAATGCCAAATAATACAGGGCACGAGCACCGTAGTGAGCAGTATTGACCAAGGGTGCAAAAAATCGAGCCGCTTCTGACTTATGGCCTAATTCAAAATGGGCATATGCTATTTCGTATTGATCCTGATCAGTATACTCATTAAAATCTTTGTCCTCCTGATACCAGGTCAAAGCATTGGCGTATTGGGCTTTGGTAAAATAGTAATGCCCCACCATGGTATAAGCCCGATTTACTTCCGGCGCGCTGGGGTAATCGCGGACAAATCGCCTCATGGCCGCCGGCGCTTCTTTATATCCGATTAAAAGACCCAAATAAGCCATGTTAAAAGCCCGTTGTGCTTTTTGGTCGAGACTTAAGTCTTGGGGATTCAAGGCATCCCACTTTTGATAAGCCGCTTGATAGTTCCCACTATTGTGCAAGCGCTCCCCCTTTTGCATGGTTTGATAATAAGTCATGTCCAAGGCCTGTCCCTGTGCATTGAGCACCAGTGAAACAGGAACTGCAAAAAGGAGTAAAAAGAACAGTTTTGTGTAAAACATACTTGTTTTTGGGACCATAACCATGATAACGTTTCTTTTTTTATTCTCGTATCAGTCGCATTATTCCATAAGCGAAAATTAACTTAAATTTGATGGATAGGCTCGGTAATCCTCAGTTTTATGAAAAAAATTTTATGGGCATTTTTGGCCCTTTTTCTCGGCGCATGTAGCTCCTCTGAATCATTGACACAATTGATCACCATCAAGGATCAAAAGATGGGTATCGCCACAAAAAACCCCGACCAGCGTCTTACCGTAAACGGAGGGATACACGCCAAAGAAGTTATAGTGGACCTCAACGGGGCCCTAGCTCCCGATTATGTGTTTACCGAGTTTAACGGGCAACCCACCACGAATAATTACAGACGTATGCCTCTAGACCAAATCAAGGCTTATGTGCAAAATAATGGGCATTTACCTGGAGTCCCCTCTCATGAGGTCTTGAATCGTAATGGCCTGGATTTAAAAGCATTCTCTTTGATCTTACTTGAAAAAATAGAAGAGCTTACACTTTATCTGATCCAGCAACAAAGTCAGATTGAATCCTTAGAGGCCGCTTTGAAGCAGAATACAAATTTGGCAGTGGATAAAACGACCGCAGACCAAGAGAAAAATCCTCTGAAAAAAAGCCAGAACTAAAAAGCATCGAGGACTAAATTCGTACCTTTAGCCTTCTAAAAAAACCCTTTAAATGTCCGACACTGTAGTTGATTTTAACAAAGCCAAAATCGTCCAGCGCGATCAGGTTATATTTGAAGGGGTCGATCTGAGCATATCAAAAGGTGAGTTTGTTTATTTGATTGGAAAAACAGGCAGCGGAAAAAGTAGTCTTTTAAAAACGCTTTATGGGGAGTTGCCTTTAAATTCAGGAGCTGGGCAAGTAGCCGGCTTTAATCTATTGGGACTCAAGGAGGGACAAATTCCGAGCCTACGCCGTAAACTGGGTATTGTTTTTCAAGATTTTCAATTGCTTAACGACCGTAATGTCCACGAAAATTTACGTTTTGTTTTAAAGGCCACCGGATGGCGTGATGAGTCAAAAATTAAACAAAGAATTCAAGAGGTGCTCAAGCGTGTAGGCATGCCTGATCAAGGCCCAAAGCTGCCTTATCAAATGTCTGGTGGAGAACAACAGCGCATCGCCATAGCACGCGCTTTGCTCAATGACCCAGAGCTTATCGTCGCGGATGAACCCACAGGTAATTTAGATCCCCAAACCAGCATGGAGGTCATGAATCTACTCAGAGAACTCAATAAAAATGGCCGGAGTATTCTTATGGCCACTCACGACTATGCACTTTTGCTAAAACACCCCTCGAGAACCTTAAAGTGTGAGGGGGGGCGTGTATTTGAAGTCGTCCAAAAAAAACCTGAACAGCACTAGGGTTGCGGACTTAATACAGGATCAATCATTAATTTTATACCTTTCTTATTTTCAGGAACCAGTCGTGTTCCAGGCTGGAGTAGGATTTGATTTTTGGCCCGAAGTTCAAAAGTCGCCTGCCCAGTAAATTCGATATCCTTTAAGATAACGGCACGATTAAACGCAGTTAGCATCTGAGACCAGCGATCTATTTTTTGATGCATTATTACCGCGACACCTTCTGGATCATAAAGTGAATCAACCAGAGCCAAAGCTGCCCCACTTTGCAACATTCCCGCTCCATAATGCCCTTTATAAGGCGCATTGGCTTGGATATGATCGATATTTAGGGCGGTCAATCTTAAAATGGTTTCCACCTCTTTGGCCCTAAGTTCTGGACGCAGAGAAAACATAAGCCCTATGGTCCCCGTCACAAAAGGCGCTGCCGTGGAGGTCCCTTGATAGGTATTGTAACTCAAAGTCCCTTCTGTGGCCCATTTACTATAGCGCATAACCCCTACAGTTGGGGCAAGTAGATCCACCTGGGGATTCAAGGTCGCCGTAGACTGAGGGTAAATCCTAAATTCAGGTCCTGTTTTTTTATGGGTGATTTCAGCGGTGCGCCCCACCATACCCCACATATTTTCCACATAAGGCTTTCCAGTTTCTTCGTAATTCAGGGCCTCTTCCCATTTTTTGTGTTTGTACATAACCGACGAAACTGAAATTACCCCATCGTACGAGGCGGGATAATATTTTTTTTGTCCCTTCGTTTTGAGCCAGTTTTGATTACCGGCACCTGCCACAACAACCACACCGCGCCTGAGCAAAATGTCTATCACTTCTTGACCCCTCTTAGTGGCGACTGAGGTCACCCAGCTGCAGTTAATGACTTTGGCCCCAGCATCGGCTAATTCCAAGAGCATTTCCATGTTTGGGTTGCCGTAATTAGTGGTGACCAAACCACAGTCATAACATACCCCGGGTATCCCGAAATCATTATCCCCTTGTGCTACAGCTACAGCGGCGACGCCCATACCATGACCGTTTTGTAAGGAAACGGACTTAAGCACTCTGGTCTTTCCCGCAAAATCTAATTGATCAGGATCAACACGTGCATCGGATAGTCCCACAAGCACAGCAGAATTCCCAGTGGTATATTGCCAAGCCTTTGGAATACCCATAGCATGGTAGTACCCCAGATCTAATGTATCGACCAGTTCACCCGAGGCGTCGCGCAGATAGAAAAAGTCATTGGGCAAAGATTTTTTTTCTGCCTGATTTTGACCCAGGGCTCCTTGAAAAAAGCCTAAGTAGATGATAAGAATAAGAAAATAGCGCACCCTAACGTTACTCAATAACACCATCGAATGTAATAAAAAGTCGTGTCAGTGCATGACGAAAATTGTAAATTAGCCATGATTACGCCAAGATGCTTTCGATACTGATCCCTTCCTTTAATGATGACCTAACCTCACTGGTCCAAATCCTTTGTCGTGAAATTCAGTCCCTGGATTCACCCGTTGAAGTGATTATTGGGGATGATCATTCTCATGACAAAAACAACTTTGCCTCACTGGAAAAACTCGGGCCGGTTAGCCTTATTAGAAATCCGCAAAATATCGGGCGAACCGCCACCAGGCAGCGCTTGGCACAAAATGCAAAATTTAAGAATTTGCTTTTTCTAGATGCCGATGTGCTCCCGGTACACAGTGATTTTTTAGCCCGGTATTTAGCGCATTTAGGGCAGAGTGCGGTCCTCTTTGGCGGGGTGCGATATTCTGATCAAAAACCAAAAAAGCAGCTGCTACTGCGCTGGGTCTATGGCAAAAAGCGAGAGGCCAAAACAGCTGAGCAGCGTCGTCGCAATCCCCATTTTATTATCTCTCAAAATCTGTTGATTGACCGAGATATATTCTTATCAGTCAACAACCCTGAGATCCAGCGCTACGGATGGGACAATGTTTTTTCCTATCAATTATACCATCAAGACATTGATGTACTGCATCTCGATAACCCTGTCCTGCACATGGGGCTTGAATCCTGTGATAACTATCTAGATAAGGTGAACCAAGCTATGGAAACACTAGTTTGGGCCCAGAGGCAAAAAATGATCTCTGAGGATTTTACCAGCATCCAAAAATTTTACCATAAACTCAGGGCCATGGGACTGTCCCGCATACTTCGCATGCTTATCAGGCCATGCCTTCCAGTGATGCGCCAACAATTGGCCTCCTCTTTTCCCAGTGTAAGGGTTTTAGACTTTTACAAGTTTTATTATTTTTCCTTTTATAAAGACAAAGTGTGATGGCGCAGTTTAGTGTAGTGGTTCCTTTATACAACAAGGCCAATGAAATATGCGCCACCCTGGACTCAGTTTTTGCCCAAGATTTTACTGATTTCGAGCTGATCGTCATTGACGATGGTTCTACCGATGGCAGCGCTGAACTTGTAAAAAAATACAATGACCCCAGACTTCGTTTATTGAGTCAAAAAAACCAAGGGGTCGGTCCTGCCAGAAATAGAGGGGTTCAAGAGGCCCAATCGCCTTTTATTGCCTTTTTAGATGCCGATGATTACTGGTATCCCGAGCACCTTGCCAACTTCAATAAATTGATTGAGCGATTTCCCCAGGCGCGTTGGATGGCCACGGCTTATGAAAAAGCTTTTACCCCAAGTTTGGTCAAAAGCGTCGACACCCCGCTAAGGATGAAGGACAAGGGATGGAAAGGCCCTGTGGACAACTATTTTGCTATGGCCCAAAAGGACGCCCCAGCTTGGACCTCAGCCATGTGTTTTTCCAAAGTATTTTTTGATCAGCTGGGTGGATTTAATCCTGAAATTACCATGGGCGCCGGCGAAGACACTGATTTGTGGATTCGAGCCGCATTGGCTCAGCCCTTATATTGGGTGAATTCAGTCAGTGCGCGCCATCAACAGTACAGCAGTAACCGAATCTCACACGCACCCACACTTAAGCGACAATTCATCGATTTAGACCGCTATGAGTCCCTAGCGAAAAATAATGAATCACTGAAGGTCTACCTCGATTTAAATCGATTTTCGATCGGTTTGAAATATAAAATGGCTGGTGATGGGGCGCGGGCTAAACACTACATTAAAGCTTTGGATAAATCATCGCTGAACAACAAACAGCGACTGCTGTTGCAACTTCCGGGATTTATGCTGCGTTTTAGTCTAAGAGCACAACGATTTTTAGCGCAGTATGGGATTAGATTAACCCCCTTTAGCCAATAAAAAGTCTGCGTACTCTCGGATATAATCGGCTTCCTGAAAACGGCCAGAGGAAAGCACCAAACAAACCGCTCCAGAAGAGAAATCATCTAAGGACCGCCATATCCCTGTAGGAATTAGCAGGCCTTGATTGGGTTTATTCAACACCACTCTGGTTTGATTACGCCCATCATCAAGCAGCACAGAAAAACTACCACTGAGCGCAATAAGACACTCGAGTTGCTCTTTGTGTGCATGACCACCTCTAGCGGCGTCAGAGGGCACATCGTAAAGATAATACACCCGCTCAATGCCGTAGGGCAAAACATCACCCTCAACCACCGACAAATTGCCCCGAGGATCGTGAATCTTTGGGATTTGAATAATTTTTAAATCGTCTATAGTGGTCTTATTCATGGTCTATTAAATCTTTCCATTGCTGATATACCGCCGGCGGACTGTAGGCCTCAACCGATAGGCGCGCATTAGCTTTCACTTTTTTGTAAAACGCCTGGTCGAGACATAAATTATCTATGGCCTGAGCAAAAATACGACTATTTCGCTCTCCCACCAGAAGCCCATTGACTCCATCTTTAATCAATTCATTGGGGCCTGATAATATGTCCAATGAAATCACAGGAGTCCCCAAAGACAGGGCCTCCAGCAAGGCCATTGGGAAACCTTCATAATGGCTGGTGAGGCAAACACATTTTGCCCCTTTAATTAAAGCTTGTGGACTTGGATCAAAAGTTAAAAACCTCACACTCGATTGGATTTTCATTGCTTTGGCCTTTTGCTGCAGTTTTTGCCCATCGGGTCCAGAACCCAAAATAACTAATGTAAATCCTTGATCCATGATCTTTGATTCAGCAAAGGATTCTAGCAAAAAACTTATGTCTTTGACCGAATCATCCAGGCGACCATACCACAGGAGATAGGGCGATTGAATTTGAGCAACCCCTGAGTTTGCATCAAGCCACTGGGGTGCCACAAAATTTGGTATGTAATTGTTATTCAACAATCCGTATCGCGGCATCAAGTCCTGAGTGATAAACCGCGATACCCCTACATGCTCAGAACTTTGCGTAATTCGACCAAATAAACCAGGTTTATTAGTGAGATATATCGGGGTATGCGCACTGTGACAGACATAAATCACACGAGTATTTCGATAGATGAATTTTTGATAGACCCACTCCTTTAAAATACTAGTACGTGCACGATGATCAATGATCACATCGGGCTTGTTATCTTCAATAAAGCGATACAGACGCCACAATCGCTGCCAGGTACTGCTCGGTGGCCTATCGATATAATCGTCAGGACCGTCGGGGTTCAACGAGGGTTTTGGATCTGGATTTTTACCCCCTAAATGCAATAATTCGCCAGCGTATGCGTAATCAATGGGATCGCGCAGGACCACGGTGGTTACTTTATAGCCTAACGCGGCAAACATTTTAGAATGGGCCGCCACAACGCGCTGCGCGCCACCAGTACCGAGCGAGATGGTGACCAGACAAACATGAATATTTTTAACTTCGCTCAAATAGGCTAACTTAGTGGTCTCTCACAAAGATATGAAGATACTTTTAGTAGGCGAATACAGTAGATTGCACAATTCCCTCAAAGAAGGTCTAACGGCTTTGGGGCATCAAGTCGTTTTGATGGGAGATGGTGACTATTTTAAGAATTATCCAGTCGATATCAGACTAAACCGCCGCCTTCAAAAAGGACCAGGGCGTCTGTTTAAGAATTTAATTTATCGCCTCAGTGGATTTGATTGCTCTTCCTGGCTTATGCTGAGGGATGTTTTCAAGCATAAAGAAAAGCTCAAGGGTTTTGATGTGGTCCAGCTCATTAACGAGAGCCCCATGGGCATTATGCCGGAACATGAATTCACCCTAATTAAATGGCTGAAAAACATCAATACTAAACTCTTTGTTTTGGCCTGTGGCACAGACTACATCTCTGTAAAGTTTGCCATGGAAAAAAACTTTCGCTATTCCATACTTGACCCGTTATTCGAGGGCAAAGTGAGCCAAAAGGATTATGCCCCTATTTTAAAGTATCTGAGCAAAAAACACCAGGGGCTGCACGAGGCGGTCTCTGAGTTATGCCATGGATATATCGCTACAGATTTAGATTATCACCTGCCCTACCAGGGCAAAAAAAAATATTTAGGCCTCGTTCCCAACCCCATTAATGTGGATAAAATAGGGTTTACACCACAGGTCGAGGATAAAAAACCAGTCATTTTTCACGGGGTAAATACGAAAAACTATTTTAAAAAAGGCGGCGATTATTTTGACCAAGCCCTTGAAATCGTCCAGCGTGAACGGCCAAATGCTTGCATCATTGTGCGCACAGAGGATTTACCTTATGCTAACTTTATCACACAACGCGCCCAAAGCGATATCGTTCTAGACCAAGTTCTGGGTTATGATCAAGGTTATAACGCTCTTGAGGCCATGGCAGAGGGCAAAGTGCTGTTGACCTGTGCCGAAAAAGAATGGCGTGAATTCTATAATATTCCTCCGCACTGCGTGGCCCTAAATGCGCTTCCTGACGCTCAAAAAATTGCCGCAATTTTAATTGAACTCATCGATCACCCAGTTCAAAGAGTGCTCCTCGGTGAGCAAGCGCGTGCGTTTATTGAAAAAGAACACCACTACAAAAAGGTCGCCCAAAAGTATTTAGAACTCTGGGCGCAATGACAGACTTGTATTGAAGGATATATGCACAAGCCCCTGCACTAATTTTTTTAGAACAACTTAAGGTATTTATCGAGCATAGACTCTTCCCCAACCCAATCGCGGTCTATATCTTTTCGTAGTAATTTTACCGGAATGCCTCCCACTAAAATATTTTGTCCCAATTCTGTTATGTCCTTAGTACAAAGACTATTTGAAGCAACAGTACAATGATCTGGAGTCTTTGCCCCTTGCAAAAAAGTAACCCGGTTGCTGATAAAATTATAAGATCCGATACTTATGGGACCACGCATGGGCATGGGCGTATTTGTACTGACTGTGCGCATGGCGTGAAAATTAGTATCGATGACTTGGGCTTCTGACCCCAAACGGGCATAATGGCCAAATTTTATTTCGTGGTGACAAATTACTTTACTGTTTGAAGCCACACTGGCCATGTGGCCCATGGTCAAAGTGCCCTCTGGCCCTATGTGCAATAGATAATCTAAACCGAACTGCACGTAGCCTTTGAACTCAAGCTCACCTTCTATATGGATTTCAGCAATTCCTCTGGGGCGCGTCACTAGCTCATAAGGCTGACCAAAACCAATCATGCCCATACGCACTTGCTCAGGAAGTTTTATACAGCCTTTTAATTTTCCAAAATGCACTTTGCCGTAAAATAAGATGGGGAGTTTACAGGCCGTCGACCAGGGAAAATACTTAAAATTAAAATAGAGGGACTTGCACCAGTTGATTTTGCGATACAACCGACAGCGCGCTTTTAACCTGCGGTATATGGGTCTAATACTCATCGGTGTATTTATCTTTTTTAGGACTTAGCATATCCCTTAAATCTACTCTTTGATTCAATTGATACAACGAAAATAGGCAAGTTATTAGAATTAATACAGCCAAAGCAGCGATTTGCCACGAGGAGGCTTCAAGCCTGCTGCCTAAAAACACTGCAGCGCACAGAATCAATCCTAGGGTAAAAATTGCGTAAAGCCTTCGAGGAAGGTTAAGGTCATATCGCCAACGGACAATAACAATCAAACTGAAAAAATGAACGATGTAATAGACTAAAAAACTCACCCCGAGTCCCTCA
>JALRAI010000051.1 GCA_023258055.1 Flavobacteriaceae bacterium
CGCTCCCCAATTTTCCCGAGTAAACTCAGACTGATGCGCTGATCAAAATCAAAAGAAAGATTGCTTCGGTTTCTGGGCGAAAACTGAGGGTTGTCTTGCTTGGTATACAAAAGACCCAAATCCATCTCTACCGATCCTTGGGGAATAATCTCAATGGTATTGCCCCCAAATACGGATTCAAAGAAATTAGAATTGACATAAAAAGTCGGCAATAGATTGCGCTGCGCTTCCTCTGCGCCCTCCTTACGGCCATCGGCTGCGTCTATCTTTTCTTTGAAATAGGATTTAATTTGCTCGTTGCGCACCCGCTCTTCGTATTCCTCAGGAGTGAGAATAACCGGATAGGAAATATCAAAATCTCCGAGCATACGGCTCAATATGTAGCGATCCGTAATGGGATCATAGCTATACATATTCTCGATACTGTTTGGATCAGGCAAATCCAGACGCCCCATAACAGAACCTGTTACAAGGGTGTCTTCTTGGGCGCTTAGGTCGGCTCCAAAAAGCAAAAATGCACAGAGCAAAGCTCCGGGCACGTATGATCTCCATCCGTTAAATAATACTCTACCCAAACGCTACAAATGTTTAAATGCCATTTTGATAATTTCCTCTACTGATGCCGACGGCGAATTTTTGAGCACCGCATCGCAAGCCTTCTCGGCAATTTTGCGCGCGTAACCCAAAGTTTCTAATGCAGATAACGCTTCATTTCGATTGGTATTGCTTGAAATGACCCCCGAAGTTTCTTCGCCGTATAACTTGATGATTTTATCCTTTAAATCCAAGATTACGCGCTGGGCTGTTTTGGCCCCAATACCCTTTACTCCTTGAATGACATGAATGTCCTCAGAAACTATTGCATCGCGCACCTGAAGCGGGGTTAAAGAAGAAAGCATAGTACGTGCTGTGCTGGCCCCAACCCCAGAAACTGAAAGCAAAAGATTAAACACAGAGCGCTCCTCTTTGGACGCAAAACCATAAAGAGTCATCGCGTCTTCACGTACCAATAATTGGGTGTACAATCGAATGTTTTCTTGGTCGGGAATTTGAGAATAGGTATGCAGTGAAATATTCAAAAAATAACCCACACCTTGGCAGTCAACCACCACATCAGTCGGATTTTTCTCAATGAGTCTTCCCTGTACTTGAGCAATCATTATTCGCGCCTGCTTAAAGGCTCAAATATAGTATAAATAATTGGCATTGATCGGCCCAAAAACCCCGAAAAAATGAGCATTCAACCCTTAGTTGCTCAATCGTTTTGATCGCGCCCGCTTTTCTTTTTGTTGGGCATCAACTACAGCAATCGCCGTCATGTTTACCATCTCCTCTACGCTAGCGCCGAGTTGAAAAATATGTACCGCGCGACGCATCCCGAGCATGATTGGCCCGATTGAGTCCACTTCTTTTTGCTCCTTGAGCATTTTATAGTTACTGTTTGCGGCGTCAAGATTGGGAAAAATCAGAGCATTGACCTTTTTACCTGCCAATTTCGAAAAAGGGAATTTGTTTTTCAGCATTTCACTGTTTAAAGCAAAATCGACCTGTATCTCTCCATCGAGGATCATGTCTGGATTGGACTCGTGTAACATAGCCACAGCCTGCCGCACCTTTAGGGCATGAGGGTCATCAGATGAGCCAAAATTTGCATAAGAAATCATGGCAATCACTGGATTAACCCCAAACATTTTCATGGTGTGGTTCGTCATTTGAGCGATATTGGCCAGTTCTTGAGCTGTGGGGTTGATATTTACCGAGGTATCCGAAATAAAAATCGGTCCTTTTGGGGTCAACATCAAGTTAGTGGCGGCCACCTTATTAACCCCCTCAAATTTTCCTACGGTCTCTAAAATTGGCCTCAAGGCTGTCGGATAAGATCGTGCATAACCAGAAACCATGGCATCTGCCTCTCCTAAATTCAGCATCATAGCCCCAAAATAATTCCGCTCTCGCATTAACCTACGCGCATCAAATCGAGTAATCCCTTTTCGCTTGCGCTGAGCCCAAAACTCTTCTGCATAGGCATTACGGCGCTCCTCTTCCTCATCGCATTTTGGGTCAATAATCAAAACATCTTCATCAAAATCGATCTCCTGCTTAAGCTCTAAAATAACCTCTTTACGACCCAGTAAAATAGGAATAGCAAAGCCCTCCTCGTAAACGATTTGTGCTGCTTTAATCACATCGAGATGATCAGCCTCAGCAAAAACTACACGCTTAGGATTACTGCGCGCGCGGTCAAATAGCAATTTGAGCATTTTGTGATCATTCCCCATACGCTCTAGTAGTTCGTCTTCGTAGCGCTCCCAATCCGTAATCGGAGCCAAAGCCACGCCACTCTCCATAGCCGCCTTGGCCACAGCTGGTGGTACCGCCGCGATAAGCCTAGGGTCAAAAGGTTTAGGGATGATATACTCGCGACCAAATTGTAATTTGGTTTCGCCATAAGCCACATTGACCTGCTCAGGTACAGGCTCTTTAGCCAAATCTGCCAAAGCCCTTACCGCAGCCATTTTCATGGCCTCATTAATCTTGGTGGCCCGCACGTCGAGGGCCCCTCTAAAAATAAATGGAAAGCCCAAAACATTATTGACCTGATTGGGATGATCACTGCGCCCAGTGGCCATAATAATGTCCTTTCTCGCCCGCATGGCCAGGTCGTATTTTATTTCTGGATCTGGATTGGCCATGGCAAAAACTATGGGGGATGCAGCCATGGATTTGATCATTTTCTGGGTGACAATGTCAGCAATAGAAAGCCCCACAAAGACATCTGCTCCCACCAAAGCCTCAGCCAAAGTGTCAATTTTACGATCCGTGGCAAATTCCAATTTCTCGGCACTCAAATCCTCGCGATCACTGCGGATAATACCCCGGCTATCAGCCATAACGATATTTTCTGCTTTGGCACCGAAGGCCTTGTAAAGCCTTGTACAAGAGACCGCGGCCGCGCCAGCGCCGCTAATGACGATTTTGACCTGGTCAATTTTTTTCTCGGCTAATTCTAAAGCATTCAAAAGCGCGGCCGCGGAGATAATTGCCGTACCGTGCTGATCGTCATGCATCACGGGTATGTCCAATTCCTCTTTTAGTCGACGCTCTATTTCAAAAGCCTCTGGAGCCTTTATGTCTTCTAGATTGATGCCGCCAAAGGTCGGCGCCATATGGTTGACGGTTTGCACAAAGGCGTCCACATCTGTGGCGTCGAGCTCGATGTCGTAAACATCGATGTCTGCAAATATTTTAAACAAAAGCCCTTTGCCTTCCATAACCGGCTTTGAAGCTTCTGGGCCAATATTGCCCAGACCCAGTACAGCCGTTCCGTTACTGATCACCGCGACGAGGTTTCCCTTGTTGGTGTACTTATAGACATTATCCGTGCATTTTTCAATTTCCAAGCAGGGTTCGGCCACTCCTGGGGAGTAAGCGAGCGATAAATCTCTTTGACTGGCGTATTTCTTTGTGGGCACCACCTGGATCTTACCCGGACGTGGCTTAGCATGATATAAAAGGGCTTCCCTTCTTTTGCTTTGCTTACTCATAGACTTAAACTATAGATACAAAGGTAGCAGACCTTTGAATAAGAAAAAATTTTCGAGATTTAATCTTCAAGGAATTTGATGTTGCGCATCAGACCCTCAAAACGGGTGCGTTGTACCGGACTTTTTTCAAAGAGCTGGCCAAAAACCTCCTCAGTTAATTCGCGCCACTGGGTTTTGTCCCTTTGCAATAACTCAGGCTTAGGTTTGAATCTCGGCTCATTGTGCGGTTTCGAAAAACGATTCCAAGGACAGACATCTTGACAAACATCACAACCAAACATCCAATCGTCCATCTGCCCAGAAAAATCCGAAGGTATTTCCGATTTTAACTCTATAGTGAGATGAGAAATACACTTGCTCCCATCCACCACATAGGGCGCAATGATGGCCTGAGTCGGACAAGCATCGATACAAGCTGTGCATTGACCGCAATGATCCGTGGCCGGACCATCCTCTGGTAAATCCAAATCAATAATGAGTTCGGCCAGAAAGAAAAAAGAGCCCACTTGTTTAGAGATTATATTGGTGTTTTTACCCAACCATCCGAGCCCACTTTTTGCGGCCCAGGCTTTTTCCAAAACAGGCGCAGAATCCACAAAAACTCTTCCTTGAACCGCCCCGATCTGCTCATTGATAAAAGCCATCAGTTCCTTCAGCTTATCGCGCACCACAAAATGATAGTCCTCCCCATAAGCATATTTGGAAATTTTATAGGTCTCCTGGCGTTGAGTTTGCTCCGGGAAATAATTATACAGAAGTGAAATGACCGATTTGGCTCCGGGCACCAACCTTCGCGGATCAAGCCTTTTATCAAAGTGGCGCTCCATATAGGCCATAGAGCCATGATGCCCAGCATTGAGCCAGGCTTCAAGACGCGGCGCCTCCTCCTCTAAAAAATCTGCCTTACTCATGCCACAAGACAAAAACCCAAGGCGCTGAGCCTCTGTTTTTATAATACGGGCATGTTTGTGGGTAAGGTCCATCGACAAGTCTATGTGTTTTTACTAAGAGGCTGTAAACCATTCATACAGCCACAATTGATCAGTCGCGCTTTAGCTTAATTTAAGCCCCAAATAAGCCTTGTTGATCGGCAGGCTTTTGCAAACCCAAATGGCGATAGGCAAATTCAGTTACCGCTCTTCCGCGCGGAGTGCGCACAATAAACCCCTGTTGAATTAAAAAAGGCTCGTAAACCTCTTCTATGGTTTCAGCACTCTCCGAAACAGCAGTGGCTAAAGTCGTAATCCCGACCGGGCCCCCTTTGAATTTTTCTATGATGGTGGTCAATATTTTATTGTCCATATCGTCCAGTCCATAGGCGTCCACATTGAGTTGTTTGAGGGCAAACTTGGCAATCTCAATATCAATACGACCGTCCCCTTTTATTTGGGCAAAATCTCTAACGCGGCGCAATAAGGCGTTTGCTATTCGCGGTGTCCCGCGACTTCGTCCGGCGATTTCTATAGCCGCTTCCATACTGATCCCTACATTGAGAATACCTGCACTGCGCTGTACAATAGTGGTCAAAAGTTCTGTGCTGTAATACTCTAAGCGAGAGGCGATGCCAAAACGCGCCCGCATGGGCGCGGTGAGTAGTCCAGAACGTGTAGTGGCCCCAACTAAAGTAAATGGATTGAGTGTGATCTGAACGGTTCGTGCATTCGGCCCAGACTCAATCATGATGTCAATCTTATAGTCCTCCATGGCGCTGTACAAGTACTCTTCCACTATGGGACTCAGGCGATGGATCTCATCGATAAAAAGGACGTCGCGCTCTTCGAGATTAGTCAATAAACCGGCTAGGTCACCTGGCTTATCTAAAACCGGCCCTGAGGTTACTTTAATGCCCACCTGAAGTTCACTCGCTAAGATATGCGCCAGCGTCGTCTTTCCGAGGCCAGGAGGCCCGTGAAACAGGGTGTGATCCAATGCTTCCTCGCGCTGATTCGCGGCAGCGACAAAAATTTTAAGATTCTCAAGGGCTTGATCTTGACCTGTAAAATCGTCAAAGCTCAGCGGCCTTAATTTCTTTTCGATATCTAATTCTTGTGGCGAAAGGTTTTGGTCCGTAGGATCTAAATGCTCGTTCATAAAAACAAATATACAAAGTGTTACTCAGGGTCTGCCATAAAAAAACCCCTACACTTTGGCAGGGGTCTTAAATTTTTTGAACACTATTTCAGGTCGATAGATCTAATGATCCATTTCCTCTTCCTTGTCTTGTAATGGGAGCACTTGAGGAACGAAATCTTGACCAGGAACAACATAGTCGCTATCATCCTCATTACGTTTGCTGTAATCATAGGCCCATCTATGTACAGATGGAATAGGCCCATCCCAGTTTCCATGGATGTGCTTTACCTCTGCCGTCCATTCCAATGTATTGGATTTCCATGGGTTTTTTGGACCGACTTTTCCAAAGAACATGGAAGAGATAAAATTGTATAGGAATACTAATTGAGCGGCAGCAGCGATAAAGGCAAAAACGGTTATGATCACATTCACATCAGCTAAATCGTCAAAATATGGAAAAGCTGTGTTTGTGTAATATCGTCTTGGCAATCCTGCCATACCAATAAAGTGCATCGGGAAAAAGACCCCATAGGCCCCAATAGCGGTCACCCAGAAGTGGACATATCCTAAATTTTTATTCATCAATCGACCTTCAAACATTTTTGGGAACCAGTGATAGACCCCAGCAAAAAGTCCGTAAAGTGCAGAAATACCCATTACAAGGTGGAAGTGGGCCACAACAAAATAGGTATCGTGCACATTGATGTCCAAAGCGCTATCTCCAAGAATAATCCCGGTAAGACCTCCCGTGATAAATGTAGACACCAAGCCGATCGAAAATAACATCGCCGGGTTCATCTGCAAATTACCCTTCCATAGAGTAGTGATATAATTAAAGGCTTTAACTGCCGATGGAATAGCAATAAGTAAGGTCGTAAACGTAAATACAGATCCTAAAAATGGATTCATTCCTGAAACAAACATATGGTGCCCCCATACGATGGTCGATAAAAAGGCAATAGCAATAATCGAAGCCACCATTGCGCGATAACCGAAGATCGGCTTACGGGCATTAGTCGCAATGACCTCAGAGGTAATCCCTAATGCTGGTAAAAGTACAATGTAAACTTCAGGGTGTCCTAAGAACCAAAATAGGTGTTCGTACAGTACTGGAGAACCCCCTTGATGATGTAAAACTTCGCCCGCAATGTATATATCACTCAAGAAAAATGAGGTACCAAAACTACGGTCCATTATCAGCATTAAGGCCGCAGATAATAAAACTGGGAAAGAAACTACTCCAATGATTGCCGTCACAAAAAATGCCCAAATAGTAAGCGGTAAACGCGTCATAGACATCCCTTTGGTACGTAAATTAATCACCGTAACGATGTAATTTAACGACCCTAATAAAGACGAGGCAATGAATATAGCCATAGAAACCAACCACAATGTCATCCCCGCTCCAGAACCTGGAATTGCTTGTGGCAAGGCGCTAAGCGGCGGATAAATGGTCCATCCTGCAGAAGCTGGTCCGGCCTCTACAAACAGAGACATAACCATAATCAGACTCGACAAGAAAAACAACCAATAAGAAACCATATTCAAGAAACCAGAAGCCATGTCTCGCGCTCCGATTTGCAATGGAATAAGTAAGTTACTAAAGGTTCCACTAAGCCCGGCAGTTAATACAAAAAACACCATAATGGTACCGTGTATCGTCACCAAAGCTAAGTAAACACTTGGATCCATAACACCATCTAATCCCCACTTGCCGAGCAATACCTCGTAAATCGGGAATTGTTTATCGGGCCATGCCAATTGCATTCTAAAGATTAGAGACATCCCTATCCCGATGATCCCCATAAACAAACCTGTAATCAAGTATTGTTTAGAGATCATTTTATGATCTTGGCTAAAGATGTATTTGGTGACAAAAGTCTCCTTGTGATGATGTCCGTGATCCTCGTGCTGCTCTGCTGCTAAATCGTGTGCGTGTGCTGACATATCTTTTTGATGTTTTTGTTATTGTACTACTAGAGTATTGGCCACAGATTTTTGCTCTGCTAACCAAGCCTCAAATTCCTCTTGAGTTTCCACTACAATCTTCATCTGCATGTTATAGTGGTTATTTCCACAAATCTTGTTACACAACAATAGGTAGTCAAATTCATAAGGCGCTAAGGCTTCGTCACCATTGGCCTCAAGAACTTTACTTTTCTCTCTTCTAATATTATTGATATCCTGAACTTTAGCGACCATATCTTCATTCATACGCATATCCTGAGTGGTCATAGTCGGGGTAAAAGCAAACTGAGTCACCATTCCTGGAACACAGTTCATTTGTGCTCTAAAGTGTGGCATGTAGGCCGAGTGCAATACATCCTGAGAGCGCATTTTAAAGAGCACTTTTTTACCTACGGGAAGATGGAGTTCTGAAACGACGACATCATCCTGGCTGTTTGGATCGGTCACGTCAATACCCAATACATTAGCCCCTTCAATAAGTCGAACATTCGCATCTCCTAGAACATTATCTGTACCACTGTAGCGTGCGCGCCAATCAAACTGATAGGCGTATAACTCCACGACCATAGGATCTTCGTCTGGCTCGAGATTCATGATGTCGGACCATGTAAAAAGCCCGTAAATGATGAGTCCGGCCAATACAATTACTGGGATGATCGTCCAAATAAATTCTAATTTGTCGTTATCGGCAAAGAAAGTAGCCTTTTGGCCTTGACGACCGCGATATTTAAAGGCAAAGTAGTGTAACAACCACTGTGTAATAATGCCCACCACAAAGATCAATACCATAGAGATCAACCACAATTGATCGATGTCCACACCGTGCTCTGAAGCGGCTTGAGGCAAAAATACTTTGCTCCATTTATAGTGTGAAATAAACGCCAATACATAAATGAACCCAACAAACATAAGCATGAGCTTACCATTGATTTGGTTGTCCTGATCGTTAGCGATTTGGTCTGTTGTATCCGACTCTGGTTTAGAGAGTTCGAATATTTTGGCCATTTGCCAGAGGGCAACACCAAAAAGAACGATTACTAATACTACTAAAAATGCGGTCATCGTATGTCTACTTTATACGTTTAATTAATAATGAAAATGCTTACTCTCCTTTATAAATGGATTGTTTTTTGGCACCAAAGGCGCTTTGGTAATGGTTGTAAAGACAACGTACACAAAAAGTCCAAAGAAGAACATTAGTGATCCAATTTCTGGAACACCGATTGTCCAACTCTCGCCCACTGTGGCCGGCATCACCATATTGAATACATCCAAATAATGCCCCGCCAAGATCACAATACCTGCCATCACTACAAACCAGTTTACACGTTTGTAATCACTGTTCATGAGTAGGAGTAATGGGAAAACAAAATTCATGGCTATCATACCAAAGAAGGGTAATTTATACTGCTCGATACGGGTCACAAAATAAGTGACCTCTTCTGGAATATCGGCATACCAAATCAGCATGAATTGTGAGAACCACAAATAGGTCCAGAAAATACTAAAGGCGAACATAAACTTGGCCAAATCGTGGATATGACTATCGTTGACTTCTTCCAAATAGCCCTGTGATTTCAAGTAAATCGTAACAAGGGCGATTACCGTAATGGCACAAACCATCATTCCGGCGAAAACATACCATCCAAACAAGGTACTGAACCAGTGCGGATCGAAACTCATGATCCAATCCCATGACATGATAGATTCAGTGACGATAAAGAACACCAAGAATCCAGCAGAGAGTTTAAAGTTTTTCTTGAAGAAACTTTGATCCTGAGCATGGTCATCGGCAATGGAATTTTTACGTGATAGCCATCGATAGGCGTTCCAACCCAACAAGAATACCAAAGCTCGAATCAAGAAAAATGGCACATTCAAATAACCACTTTTTCCAGCGATAATTTTGTCGTAATGCGCGCTTTCAGGATTGACTAATTCTGGGTCCATCCAATGAAAGATGTGATTGAGGTGAAATGCTGAAGCTAAAAGCAGCACAAATACCACTACAGAAGCTACAGGCAAATAACCGGTAACTCCTTCCATGACGCGGAATAAAATAGGAGACCAACCAGCCTGAGCAGCATACTGAATGGCATAGAAAGCTAGGGCCCCTAAGGCAATCATGAAGAAGAAAAACGAAGCGATATAAAGTGCAGACCAAGGACGGTTTTGCATTTGATGCATTACATGTTCTAAGTGCTCTTGATGTGGATCAGCTTCTGTGTGCGCTCCATGGTCATTTGCAGCCTCAGCATGTGCACCGGCGTGCATTTCGGCCCCTTCATGAGCGGACATATCATGGTGGTCCATAGCGTGCTCGGCATGAGCACTACCATGTCCCGGCTGAGCTGACTCATGGCCTTCTCCGTGATGCGCCTCAGCCATCATGGCTGCCACATCCTCTGTGGTCTTAGGTGCAGACAAAAAACCAGCAACGATTCCTACGGCTCCTAAAACCATAAAAACCAGTGCAAATACTTTTAATTTATTGGGTAGCGTGTACATATCTTTTGCGATTCTCTTTGTCCTATTTTTTTACTTCAGATTCCGGTTCGAGCAACGGTGTGCCTTCCAGGGCTGCCTTCAAGTTCATCACGTGTTGTGTAATGGCCCAGCGCTCCTCTTGATTGGTCTGTGAAGCGTATGACCCCATGGAATTAAGTCCATACATTTGAACGTGATAAACTCCACCCTCGGTGATCAAACGACCTGGATCAGCATAACTCGGAATTCCAAGAATTTTTTTGCGCTTTACTAAAATTCCTTGCCCATCCCCTTTTTCTCCGTGACAAACAGCACAGTATATATCGTATAGCGCCTTGCCTTTATCCAGGCTCTCCTGAGTCACAGCCAAAGGATTTTTCAAGTTCGCTTTAGCCTCATTTAATCCTTCTGTAGTGTTAGGATAGTCATAGGGCTCCCATCCTCTTGGCACAGTACCATCTACTGGTAACATCGCTTCTTGTCCTGAAGGAAATACGTCGTAAGCGCCATAGGTCTCATAGCCAACAGGGCGATACATGTTTGGCATGTACTGATAATTAGGCTTTGCGGAGTCAAAACACGAGGTCATGATCAACGCCGCTAGGGTCATTATCGTGAAATTAATCGTATTCTTCATATTAATGGGCTTGCTCTTGTTCAACTATATTTAATTCTACCGCTCCGGTGGCCTCTAAGACTTTCATCATGGCATCAACATCGCCGTGCCCAGCATCAATAGCCATAAGAAAATGATCGTCGGTAGTACGTGGATCAGGGTTTTCAGCCTTTTTGAAGGGCCAAAGTTTACTGCGCATATAAAAGGTAATCACCATGAGGTGGGCCGCAAAAAAGACCGTCATTTCGAACATGATAGGCACGAAAGCCGGCATGTTTTCCAAATAACTGAAACTTGGCTTTCCTCCGATGTCTTGTGGCCAGTCCTCTATCATGATAAAGTTCATCATCAATACGGCCACTGTTAATCCTAAAACCCCGTACATGAATGAGGTAATGGCGATTCGTGTCCCTTCAAGACCCATAGCCTTGTCTAGTCCGTGAACGGGAAATGGCGTATAAACTTCCTCAATATGATAGTGCTCTGCACGAACGGTCTTGACGGCATTCATCAGAATGTCATCGTCATTGTATAGCGCGTGAATTACTTTCGAGGCCATAATTAACTTTTTTTAGAGTTTTTGCCGCTGGCTTTAGTCGCCTTTGGCATCACATAATGTTTTGCATCGTCCCCCTCTTTCTCACGGAGTGTCTTATAAGTGCTTCCCGAGGTTTTCAAGATAGACTTAACCTCTGCTTGAGCAATCACGGGGAAAGTTCTTGAGTACAACAGGAACAGTACAAAGAAGAATCCAATAGTTCCAATGAAAATTCCAATATCGACAAAAGTGGGCGAAAACATGGTCCAAGACGAAGTCAAGTAATCGCGGTGCAAGGAGGTCACGATGATTACAAAACGCTCAAACCACATACCGATGTTCACCACAATTGAAATAAAGAAGGAGAACATAATGCTGGTACGCAATTTTTTAAACCACATGAATTGAGGTGAAAAAACATTACAAGTCATCATTGACCAATAAGCCCAAGCGTAAGGACCTGTGGCACGATTTAAGAACGCATATTGCTCGTACTCTACTCCCGAATACCAAGCAATGAAAAGCTCAGTGATATAAGCACAACCCACAATTGAACCGGTAATCATGATTACAATGTTCATAAGTTCAATATGTTGAAGTGTGATATAGTCCTCAAAGCCTACCACTTTTCGCATGATGATCAGAAGGGTATTTACCATTGCAAATCCAGAGAAAATCGCACCTGCCACGAAGTAAGGTGGGAAAATGGTAGTATGCCATCCAGGAATTACCGAAGTAGCGAAGTCAAACGATACAATCGTGTGAACCGACAATACGAGTGGGGTTGCAAGACCTGCAAGTACTAATGAAACCTCTTCAAAGCGCTGCCAATCTTTAGCTCTACCTGTCCATCCGAAACTTAAAAGGCTGTAGATTTTCTTTTGGAATGGACGAACGGCACGGTCTCTAATCATTGCGAAGTCAGGAAGTAATCCTGTCCACCAGAATACAAGAGAAACCGATAAATAAGTTGAAATCGCAAATACGTCCCATAATAGAGGTGAATTAAAGTTCACCCATAATGATCCGTATTGGTTAGGAATTGGCAGTACCCAGAAAGCTAACCAAGGTCTACCCATGTGAATAATTGGAAATAAACCTGCTTGAACTACCGAGAAAATATTCATCGCCTCAGCAGAACGGTTAATTGCCATACGCCATTTTTGACGGAAAAGTAATAATACTGCAGAGATAAGAGTTCCTGCGTGACCAATACCAATCCACCAAACGAAATTAGTAATATCCCAAGCCCAGTCAAC